>CALRNG020000070.1:0-11448 GCA_943369495.1 Rhizobium sp. Q54 | reverse complement strand
GCGACAATTGAGAACCAATAGCCAGCATAGGCGCAAATATCAGTCGCAGCCCGTCATCCACCGCTTTTGGTCCGGGGCGTGGCTGGCCGTCGCAAGCCTTCCAGGTTCTTTCATCGTCCGGTTGCCATGTCGTTTCCGCCGCCACCGCTACAGTCGGAACGGCAACCCAGGTAGCCAGCGAGAAAGCGACCAAGCTGATAAAGCGCATCCCGATCCCCGCCCGCACGTCGATTGCGTTGACAACGCTCAGGTATCATAACAGCATCAAATGAATAAACAATGGTTGCAGCAGGACAGCAGAAAATGCCGAAAAGCAGAATGAGGGGCCATCTCCTGACTGCAATGTTGCTTGGTTTGGCAGGTGGATGCGTCACACAGCCCTATAGCCCTGCGACGATCGATTCCTCTGAACGATCCCAACGGGTGATAGAGCCAGCCGATACAACACAGCCAATTAAAGCAACAGCGTCCGCTGTATTTTACAAAGATGTAAATAAAGTAAGCGCGGATGGCACAATACTTTCTGCTAACAGCAGAGTTTTTGTAACCCAGGACAAAACACACCCAATCAAATCCGGGACAATCCTCATCCGGATTATGTTTGACGGTCAAGCTTATTATTGCACAACTGATGCTCAATCAACTTTTGGAGCCGCTGAAATATATGGCTGCTTTTTTGACGAAGATCAGGACGGCAAGTTCGAGGGCGTTCACAGCTTTGCGGGCAACCCTCGGCGCGAGAAAGGCTCAAGGCGCGTGTATTTTCTTCGGCTGCAAGAGCCGCTGGAGTACCAGCCTCAGGAAGTAGTTGTCGATACCGGACCCAATACCTGGACACTATCCTACATGGGCACCACCGGCGATCTGGCGCGTATTGATCATGTCATCAGCACAGGCAGCGGTCCCGATGGCCGCGAATGGTACAGGCGGTCATATTTCATTCCACTCAGCGATATCGGCAAGCCCTGGTCTGGCCTGTCCATCCCCTACGTTCCCTACTCAGGGACTTGGCTGGCCCCGGACAGGGCCGCAGTTGGGTCGCTGAGTATTATGCCGCTCAGCGCCACACCCGCAGAGCTGACATTGCGTATAACCAAAAGCTGGCCAGCGGCACAAATCCTTAAGCTGCCCAATGTACCTGGACAGTACCGAACGGTGCCTTACCGTTCTAAATTATCCCCAGGTGAGTAGCGTGTGATCGGTTCGATTGGAATCAGTCGAAGCGTTACTCAAACGGAAAGGCAAAACTTTACAGTCTGTCAGGCTCGTTCACGGGCGCCTGACCGACCGCAGGATTGTTTTTCTGAAAACCTCTCCAGTGGCGACCGGCATAAGCCCAGGGGCCTGCTTCTGACATCGCCGCCACCATTGTTCACTCCCCCCGCCTACGCAGCCGATCCGCCGCCCGACCGAACCGGCCTGTATGATGGCGGATTTCCCAGATGGCGATGGACAGGCCGGCAACGGCCAGGGGAAGCACATAGTAAATGAAGCGATAGGCCAGCAGCGCACCCAGGATGGAGCTGGCGGCGTCATGGTCGGCCATGCCCAGCAGGATGATGCTCTCAAACACGCCCAGACCGCCCGGCACATGGCTGAAAATCGCCACGATCAGGGCCGCGCAGAACAGGGCCACGAATGACACGAACGGAACATCCACATTCACCGGCAGCAGCATCCACAAGATGGCAGCCGTCACCACCAGTTCCGCCGACGAAATGGTGATCTGGGAGACGACCCCGCCCCAGCTGGGCAACTGGATCGACCAGCGCCAGATTTTCACCGGCTTGTGCGTCACTGCTGTGATCACACAGATGGCCAGCAGCCCCAGCAGCATCAGGGCACCCGCCGCCTGCACGGCCATCTCCGGAATTTTCAGCAGCACGGAGACGGGGTGCGGTCCCACGATCATGCCGACAGCGCCCGTGAAGGTCAGGCCCAGCGTGAAGGTCGTGGTCGAGAAGACCACGACCTTGGCGACATCGCCCGGCGACAGGCCGGCGGTTCCATAGGCACGCAGCCGCACCCCCGCCCCGCTGATCACTGCCCAGCCGACATTGTTGGAGATGGCATAGCCGCAACCCGCCGCAAAGGCCGTGGTCCCGTAGGGCACCTTCTTCTTCAGATAGATCAATGCCGACAGGTCATAGAGGGTCAGCAGCCAGAAAGCCAAGGCCGTCAGGCCGATGGCCTTGATCAGCTTGGAGAGCGGCAGCGCCTCCAGATAGGCGATCACCTCTGCGAAATTCACCTCGGCCATGACATGGCGGACGGCGAAGACCAGCAGCACGCCCAGGAACAGAATCGTACCGATACCCAGCAACGCCTTTTGCCGCCGGCTCATGCCATCACTGGCGGGGGCGGGTTCGCTGGCGTGAGACTCGGGATCGGGCGTCAGGGACATTCAGGGCACGACTTGGAAGTGATACCGGCCACATTTGGCGGGCGCACCCTGCCACCGTTGAGGACGGAATGAAACCCCCTGTCCGGTGTGGATATACCCTGCGATGGGGCACCTGACCTTATGCGTATACCCGATGTGGGGAGTGAGGCGACTCACGCAAGGGCCGGTTGCGCCAAATCCAGCTTTTCAGCCACTGGGCGGGGGGCTGACACAGACCAAGCCCCGCCCCAATCGTCAACCACAATAAGCGGTGTACGACACCATTCCGCCTAACAAAATCTGGTTGCCGGCCCCGCCCCCAGTGGCCTAGCCTCTGGCCCATCACCATATATGGCGGTGTGGTCATGCCTGTCCCCCCGTGGACCGGACCGGCCAGAGACGCCGCCTTGTCTGGGAAAAAGGGGCCAGGACCATGCGTATCGAGCGCCGTTTCACTGTGGAAGGTCAGGATGCCTATAAGGACATCCCGTTCCGAACGGCGACCAGCGAGATTCGCAATCCCGACGGCTCCACCGTCTTCCAGGCTAAGGATATCGAGGTGCCGGCGGAATGGAGCCAGGTCGCCTGTGATATCCTGGCCCAGAAATATTTCCGCCGCGCCGGGGTGCCGAAAGCCCTGACAGCGGTGGAGGAAAACAGCGTGCCCAGCTTCCTGTGGCGCCATGTCGCGGACGACAAGGCCCTGGCCAGCCTGCCCGCCGATCAGCGCACGGGCGGCGAGACATCGGCGCGGCAGGTCTTTGACCGGCTGGCCGGCACCTGGGCCTATTGGGGCTGGAAAGGTGGCTATTTCGATTCGGATGCCGATGCCTCGGCCTTCTTCGACGAAATGCGCTTCATGCTGGCCCGTCAGATGGCGGCCCCCAACAGCCCGCAATGGTTCAATACCGGCCTGCATTGGGCCTATGGCATCGACGGCCCTGCCCAGGGCCATTTCTCTGTCGACCCCGCCACGGGCACCGTCACCCCGTCCAATTCCGCCTATGAACGGCCGCAGCCGCATGCCTGCTTCATTCAGTCGGTGGCCGATGATCTGGTCAATGACGGCGGGATCATGGACCTGTGGGTACGCGAGGCGCGCCTGTTCAAATATGGTTCCGGTAGCGGAACAAACTTCTCCCGCCTGCGCGGGGAGGATGAAAAACTGTCGGGCGGCGGCAAGTCTTCCGGCCTGATGAGCTTCCTGAAGATCGGTGACCGCGCGGCGGGCGCGATCAAGTCCGGTGGTACAACGCGCCGGGCCGCCAAGATGGTGACGGTCGACCTCGACCACCCCGATATCGAGGCCTATATCGACTGGAAGGTGATCGAAGAACAGAAGGTCGCTGCCCTGGTGACCGGGTCCAAGCAGGTGTCGCGCCACCTGAACATGGTGATGGCCGCCTGCAATGAAGGGATCGGTCCGGATGCGGAACGGTTGGACCCGGCCACGAACCGCGCCCTGAAACGAGCCATCATCGCGGCCCGCCGGGATCTGGTGCCTGAAAACTATATCCAGCGCGCCATCCAACTGGCGGGTCAGGGTCATGCCGGTATTGATATCCGTACTTTCGATACTGATTGGGACTCCGAAGCTTATCGGACTGTCAGCGGCCAGAATTCCAACAATTCGGTGCGCGTGCCCAACGCCTTTCTGGAAGCGGTGCAGGGCGACGGCCCCTGGAACCTGACCCGCCGCACCGATGGCAAAGTGTCAAAGACCCTTCGCGCCCGCGACCTCTGGGATAAGATCGGCTATGCCGCCTGGCAGTCGGCCGATCCCGGCGTACAGTTCGACACCACCATCAATGAATGGCACACCTGCCCGGCATCCGGTCGCATCAACGCGTCCAACCCGTGCAGCGAGTATATGTTCCTGGACGATACGGCCTGTAACCTGGCCTCCATCAACCTGATGGAGTTCCGTCGCCCCGATGGCCGTTTCGATATCGAATCGTTTACGCATGCCTGCCGGCTCTGGACCATCGTCCTGGAAATCTCCGTGGCGATGGCGCAGTTCCCGAGCCGCGAAATCGCCCGCCTGTCCTTTGATTTCCGGACCCTGGGCCTGGGCTTTGCCAATATTGGCGGTCTGCTGATGGCGGCGGGCCTGCCCTATGACAGTGTCGCGGGGCGGTCGCTGACGGGGGCCATCACGGCGCTGATGACGGGTGTCGCCTACGCCACCTCGGCGGAGATAGCGCGGGAGCTGGGCCCCTTCCCCGGCTTTGCCGCCAACCGCGACCCAATGCTGCGCGTGATCACCAACCATCGCCGCGCCGCGCATGGTGCGCGCACAGGCTATGAAGGCCTGTCGGTGGCGCCGGTGCCGCTGGTCAGCGATGAATGCCCCGATGCCGACCTGATCGCAGCGGCACGCGCTTCCTGGGATCAGGCGCTGGAGCTGGGCCGCGCCCATGGCTTCCGCAATGCCCAGACGACCGTGATCGCGCCCACCGGCACCATCGGCCTGGTGATGGATTGCGACACCACGGGCATTGAGCCCGACTTTGCCCTGGTGAAGTTCAAGAAGCTGGCCGGCGGCGGCTATTTCAAGATCATCAACCGCGTCGTGCCGGAGGCGCTGTCGCGCCTGGGTTATGACGACGCGGCCATCGCCCGGATCGAACGCTATGCCGTGGGTCACGGAACCCTGGTTGGTGCTCCCGGCATCACGCATGACCGGCTGCGCAAGTTGGGTTTTGGCGATGCGCAGATCAGCAACGTCGAGGGCGCCCTGGAATCGGCCTTCGATATCAAGTTCGTCTTCAATAAATGGACGCTGGGCGCCGAATTCTGCATCGACACGCTGGGCATTCCGGCTGACCTGCTGGACAGCGCCGGCTTCGACCTTCTGGCCCATCTGGGTTTCTCCCGGAAGGAGATCGAAGCCGCCAATGTCTATGTCGCCGGCGCCATGACGCTGGAGGGGGCACCCGGCCTTCGGGAAGAGCATCTGCCCGTCTTCGACTGCGCCACCCCCTGCGGCAAGATCGGCAAGCGCTACCTGTCGGCAGAGGCCCATATCCGCATGATGGCGGCGGCCCAGCCCTTCATTTCCGGCGCCATTTCCAAGACCATCAACATGCCCAACGGCGCCCCGGTCACGGCCTGCACCGACGCCTATATGCTGTCCTGGCAATTGGGCCTGAAGGCCAATGCGCTCTACCGCGACGGTTCCAAACTGTCGCAACCGCTGAACGCCCAGGTCCTGGAAGAGGATGAGGATGATCTGACCAGCGAGGAGCCGACCTTGCTGGAGCGCGTGGTGGAGGCCCCGGCCGCCGCCCGCATCCCGCTGGTTGCCGAACGGGTGGTCGAACGCGTGGTGGAGCGCGTGGTGGAAAAGCTCGTGCGGTCCGGCGGGCGGGAAAAGCTGCCGCAGCGGCGCAAGGGCTATACCCAGAAAGCCATGGTCGGCGGGCATAAGGTCTATCTGCGCACCGGCGAGTATCAGGATGGCCGCCTGGGCGAGATTTTCATCGACATGCATAAGGAAGGGGCCGCCTTCCGGTCGATGATGAATAATTTCGCCATCGCGGTGTCCCTGGGCCTGCAATATGGCGTGCCGCTGGAAGAATATGTGGAGGCCTTCACCTTCACCCGCTTCGAGCCGTCGGGCATGGTGCAGGGCAACGACGCCATCAAGATGTCGACCTCCATCCTGGATTATGTGTTCCGGGAACTGGCCATCTCCTATCTGGGCCGCAACGATCTGGCGCATGCCACGCCGGAGGATTTGTTGCCCGACACAATGGGGCGCGGCGACGCCCAGGCCAATCTGGCCGGCGTTCCCGAAGCGGCCAACACGGCACCCGAACTGCCCGACAATGCCGCCTATATGACGCAGGAAACATTGGCCGCCGTGGCCCGCATCGCCTCCACCGGCTATGTCCGGTCCAACCTGCGCGTGGTGCCCGGTGGGCAGCAGGGCCGGGTCCTGGCCGGGTTCCAGCAGGCAACGACGGCCTTTGCCGCGACCGGCACCGACGTCACCAGCTATGCTGGCGGCGCTTCGGTTCATTCCGACAGCCTGTCCAGCACGGCCCTGCGCGGCGGCACCGTAGGCCGTCATGATGCGCGGTTTGAGAAGGTGCGTGAAGCCCGCGCCCGAGGCTATGAAGGCGACCCCTGCCCCGAATGCCAGAACATGACCCTGGTCCGCAACGGCACCTGCCTGAAATGCGATACGTGCGGCGGGACCACGGGCTGTAGCTGACGGCGGGTTATGCCTGCTTGCGGCGGGCGTGGTGGGCCTGGACCAGGCGCCGCGCCTGCCGCAGCCGCTCCGGGTCGGACAGGTCGGCGGTGACCATGTCCGATTTGGTGGGGATCGGCAGGTCTTCCGGCCAATCCCGGTGCCGCAGCCAGTTGGCCATGGCCATATAGGCCTGCGGATCCAGTTGGCGCAGCGCCGGGCGGGTCAGGCAGCCTGCCTTGATCCAGGGCATCCAGACAGCGCGCAGGAAATCGGCAATATCCTGGCTGCGGTCAGGACGATCGGCATAGAGCAGGGGTGCGCGCACTGGCAGGGCCCAGCCCGCGTCGGTCCCCGGAACCGGCGCCTCACCTGCCAGGATGCGCCCCACCCAGGCCAGCAGCCGCTGCCCGTTCGGGTGATCGGGAAGGTGGCGACGGATACTCTCACCCAGATCGGCCAGGACCGCCGCCACGCCGGCAGCGGCAGGCTTGGCGACCGGCGGCGTGGGTGCCGTCCAGCCGAAGAACCGGACATTGGACGTCACCGGGTCCGTCCCGGTCGCCCGCCGCCCCAGCAGCGTCAGAAACCGTCCCCTGCCGTCTGCCGCCGCCCGCCGCTCGGCAGGGCTGCGGTAATGCATCCCCGCGATGTAACCCGGCGACGACAGCATCAGATGGCAGAAATGCTGGGCAGTTTCGTAGATATACCACTCGTTGGCCCGAAACCCCTGCTCCCACACCAGGCGCGGCACGCCAGGCTTTGCCCGCAGGCCCATGGTGATGCGCCAGGGCGAGGGCTCGATCAGGTCGGGCAGGGTCAGGCTGGCCCCGACGAAATACTGGTGATCGGCGAAGAAATCCTCGAACGCCAGGGTGCGGGGACACAGGAGCGGGCGTTCATGCGCCTCGGGCGCGCCGGTCCAGAAGATGGCCGACTCATGTCGCCGCACCATGGTCTGGCGTAGGATGGGGGAACCCAGAAAGGCGAAGGGCTTGCGGATATAGGCCGGGATGACGCCCAGATTGCCATCAATCGACCAGGCCACCCCATCATCGGCGGGCCGCAGCAGGTGCCGCATGGTGATATTATACTGGCCGATGGCAAAACGGCCCAGTTCACGGACGAACAGCGCCTCGACCCGGTCGCGCGATTGGTCCGGCGATAAGCCTGCCTGCGCCTGCCCCACATGATGAAGATAGGCGGCCAGGGCCGCCATCTGTGTGGTCCGCAAGGGGGACTCGGTCCGAAGAGAGTGCATGCCGCCGATCATGGCATGACGATAGCGCAGCACATGGGCCAGGGGCAGCAACCAATTCGTCGGGGAGGTGCAGGGGGCCACGTCAAACCGGTTGGGCAATGACCCTATCGGCCCCTTCGACGAGCACTGCAAGCGCCTGCTATCGTGCTTTTGCAGGCACACAATGCCGCAGTTGCGCAACAGGCACGCATGTTTCTGTTGCGCAACGGTGCGCCGCGGTCCAAAGATTGTCCGTTGACGAAGGGCCAGTCCATTCCGGGCCCGATTGGTGGTCGCGTCGATGAATCGCAGGGATTTGCTCCGTTTCGCTCTGGGTGTCCCGGTTGCTGTGCCGATGGCATCGGTCACGCTTCTGCATGCCCCGCCGTCGCAAGCCCAGGCGCAGGAGGGCGGCAAGCCGAAGCCGCCGGCGCGCAAGCCCCGTCCGCCCCGTCTTGTCATGCTGGACCCCGGTCATGGTGGGCATGATCCCGGCTGCATCGGTGCCCGCGGCACCTATGAAAAGAATGTCGTGCTGGACATCGCCAAGGAGGTCGCCCGTCAGGTGGGCAAGACCAAGGGCTGGCAGGTGGAACTGACCCGCGACAATGACCGTTTCATCGATCTGAAGGAACGGGTGCGCGTCGCCCAGGCGGCCAAGGCGGACTTGTTCATCTCCCTGCATGCCGACAGCGCGCCCAACAAGGCCGCGCGCGGCATGTCCGCCTACACCTTGTCGGAAAAGGCCAGCGACGAATTCGCCGCCGCCATCGCGCAGCAGGAGAATATTGCCGGCGGTCTGGGTGTCGATGTTTCGGGCCTGGATGAGAAGGTGGCCGGCATCCTGCTCGACCTGGCCGCCCGCCATACGGTGACGGCAGCGCGGCATGCCAAGCAATCGATCATCCAGGGGGCGGGCAAGGATGTCCGCCTGCTGGAAAACCCCATGCGGTCGGCGAATTTCGCGGTCCTGAAGGCGCCGGATATCCCGTCGCTGCTGATCGAAACCGGTTTTCTGTCCAATCCCCAGGATGAGACGCTGCTGCGTGACGCCAAGGCACGCCGCACCATCGCCGGCATCCTGGCTCGTGAACTGACCGCGGTGATGACAGCCGCCCCCTTCGCCTGAGGCCCCCTTGACACACCCCGCTGGGGCGGAAACCGCATCCCCCGGCCCGGTTCTCACCACATTTCACCGTTAAAGTCCGGTCGTGCCACGGGAAAACCACGACCGCAGGAGGCATGAACGATGGGGAACATGCGCCTTTGGGCGCCCAGGGGTCTGGGGATGGCGATGCTGCTGGCGGTGGGTTTTGCCCTGACCGCCCCGGCCATTGCACAGACTGATGCGGGGAATAATCCGGCCGTTGCCGCGTTGGATGATGACGGTCTGCGCAAGGCCGTGGAAAAGCGTTGGCGCGACAATGGCGGATTGGACGAACGGCTGCGCGTGGAAGTCCGCGACAGCAGGGCCTTACTGACCGGTCGCGCCGCCACCCCCGATGAGCGGGTGAACGCCGTGAAACTGGCCTGGCAGGTCGATGGATTGAAGGAAGTGATCAACGAGATCGGGATCGGCGACGAGAGCAGCCTGTCCGACCGGACCACGGATATGTGGATCACGGCGCAGCTGCGCAAGGAACTGATGACGGACTCGGAGATCACCTCGGGCAATTACACGATCGAGACGGTCAATCAGGTGATCTACCTGATGGGTCGCGCGCGCTCGCCGCAGGAACTGGAACGGGTACGCAACCATGCGCGGGAGATTGCGCGGGTCCGGCGGGTGGTGAGCCATGTCCAAGTTCCAGGTTGACGCCGCGCGCCTGTGGGGACAGGCCTTGTTCGTCCCTGCCCTGCTGGCCCTTGCCCTGCTGATGGCACCCAGCGCCGCCTGGGCGCAGATCGGTGACCAGAACGCGCAGGCCAACCGGCAGTTCGTGCAGGCCATGCAGACCATCCGGCAGGCCGACCAGTCCTATGACGAGGTGGAGCAGACCAGGCTTCTGCAACAGGCCGACGCGCTTCTGGCGGACATCATCATCCGGCTGCCGGAAAGCACGCTGGCGGTACAGCTGATGACCAATCAGTTCATCGGCGATTTCGACTATGTCGAGTTCAAGAACCGGCTGCGCGGGCTGGTCTGTGCCGACCCGAAATCCAATGCCTGCCTGCTGCATCGGATCGAAGCGTTGGTGACGCCTATTGAATATCCCATCGCGGCTCCGCGCTGGGACTGGCTGTCCCTGGCCATCGCGCATCATCAGATGGGGGATAAGGCGCGGGTAAGGTCCATCGTCGCCCCTTTCGTGCAGGCCCTGCGGACAGGTGGGGCCAAGGGGGATGTAAGCCCCGACCTGTTCGTCAGTCGCACGCTGGCCCTGACGGGGGAGGTGGACCGGGCGCTGGCCATCACGCGTGAGTTCCAGGACTGCGCCACCCGCGTCTATAACCTGTCCGACATTGTCGAGGCCCTGGTCTGGCGCGGCGATACGGCCAAGGCGACGGAGATCACCGAAGAGGTGACGGAGTTCGCCCGTACCCAGGGCTGTGCCTGGGAACTGGGCCTGGTGGCGCAGTCGCTGCTGCATGTCGGGCTGGAGGCGCGGGCCCGCACCCTGTTCCTGAACACTGTGGAAGAACAGTTCAGCCGCTTCAAGGACCGCCAGGGCAATTGCTGTCCGCCGGAACTGGCGGTTGCCGCCGGCGACCTGGGTGACACCAATCTGGCGCTGGGCCTGCTGCGTACGGTGCAAGAGGAAAGCCCCTGGACCATCCCGCAGGTGCTGGGACGGCTGGAGGCGCGGGGCGAGAAGGTGCTGACCCTGACCTATGCCGATCAGTTGCAGGACACCGACCTGAAAGCCGAAACCTATGCCGAGTTGATCGACGGGGCATTGCGGGCCAAGGACCGGGGCCAGGCGGACACGCTGTCGGCCCGGCTGGACAAGACCGTCACCGACAGCCGCACGCCTATCACGCTGGTTCAGCGGGCACGGGCGGATAAGCTGCTCTACAGCGACAATCGCTGGCGCGGCACCTTCCAGGCCGCCATTTCGGAGGCTGAACGCGGATCCGGACAGCGGCGCGATATCGCGGTGCCCCTGCTGGCGGCCCTTGTGGAGATCGAGACGGGTAAGCCGATGCTGGAGTGATACCAAACTGCCGAGGGTTTGACCCTTGGCAGTTTGGAGGCTGGCGACGGCCAGCCCGGCGCTCGTGCGCCGTGAGCCAAGGGCGCGGAGGCGCCCGCCCGGCGATTGAGGGAAACGAGATCTCCCTGGATCGGTCACGATCAAGGGAGATTGGTATGAGTTCTAAATAAATACTTACGGGAGGAAACAGCATGAGGTTCAATCCCCTCAAGGCCGATGTCGCGCGTATGGCCGCCCTGGCCGCGATCGTCACCGTGGCCCTGTCAGCGCCGGCGCATGCGCAGGTGCAGAATGACAAGATGACGCCCATCGCCATTCCGGCCCAGCCAGCGGCCATCGAACTGGGGACCGGTCCGCTTCCCGGCGCCACTGTGTCGGAAAGCTGGCACAGCCAGTATGGCAGCCAGTTCGCGCGCAATGTCACCGTGGCGACGCTGACCCCCTTCCTGCCCGACCCGGCCAAGGCGACGGG
>CALRNG020000069.1:0-11473 GCA_943369495.1 Rhizobium sp. Q54 | reverse complement strand
CAGGTCAGGTTATCATCGATCAGGCCCTGCGGGTCCGTCGGCTGCCACCAGTTCATCTCCACCGAGAACACCCAGTCATAGCCGCGATGGACATAGGCCGTGGCGTCGGCCTTCATGTCGTTGCAGGCCCCACCCGTCTGGAAGAACTTGTACGCCACGGGCATGGAGGTGCCGGGCTGTAGGCGCTGCGCCTCGAACATCGCAGCCACCGCCGCGCGGGTGATGCCGGACGCCTTCATATAGCTGGATTTCTCCTGGTAGTAATAAGGGTACGTCTCCTCCGCCAGGTAATCCTGCGCCACCCAATAGGGGATGTTTTCATGCACCCAGACCTTGGTGGCCGTCTCCCACAGCGGGCCGAACATGTCCTTCAGGGTCTTGCCCTTGGTCTGATGCAGCTGCGCCAGGATGGAGACGGCGCTGCCCTTGCCCTGACAGCGCTCCTGGATGCTGGGCAGGGTGACATTGATCTTGCTGCCGAACGTATTGGGCAGGTTGGGCAGCCTTGTCAGCAGTTCATACAGCACATCCGCCTGCTTGTCGGTCCAGGTCAACTGACAGACCGACACGGTTTCGGCGGGGAAGGTACGCAGCAGGAATTCGGTATTGATCCCGAAATTGCCGCCGGCCCCGCCCCGGCAGGCCCAGTACAGGTCGCTGTCACTCTTGGCATTGGCCTCACGCCGCTCACCGTCCGCCGTCACCACGGTCGTCCCGGCCAGCAGGTCCGATGCGATGCCGTACATGCGCATGCTGAACCCGATGCCGCCGCCCAGCAGGAAACCCGCCGCCCCCACGGCGTCGCAGCGGCCATGGGTGATGGTGCGGCCGGCACGCTCCAGGTCCTTATAGACCAGGGCATTGCCCGTACCGCCCTTGACGCGGACGATGCCTTCCTTCTTGTCCACCACCTCCACCCCGGCCATCAGCGACATGTCGATCAGCAGGCCGTTGGTGGAGGAATAGCCGGCATAATTATGCCCGCCGGAGCGCACGGCGAAGGGCAGGCCCTGCTGCTGCACCCATTTCAGCGCACCTTGCACATCCTCGGTCTTCAGACAGCGGGCAATGCCCATGGGCAGGGTGTTGTAGCGCAGGTTGTTGGGCCGGCAGACATCGGTGAAGAACGGGTCCTGCGGGCGCAACACGCCGCCGCTGACCCGGCTGGCGAGATCGCTCCAGGCCGATACTGGCGGGCAGGCATTGACGGGCGTGGCGGCCCGCGCCGTACCCCAGGGCATGGAGGCCGCCAGCGGTACTGCCGCCGCAAACTTGCCCGCCCCCACCAGGAAATTGCGACGTGACGGCTGGATATTGCGCAGCATCATTCCCTCCCCAAGGATATTATCGCTTAGGTTTATAAGGGCATATAATCAATCACGTCAACGTGGTGATATGACCGCCGTGGTTAATTGGATGATTCCGGATACGGAATGACGAAGCTCTACCGAAAGGTCTCTATTTCGATATCGAAACGTTTCAACTTGTCGTAGAGGGTTTTCTTCGGCACGGCCAGCGCTTCCGCCGCCGCCGGCACGTCGCCCTTGCTATCGGTCAGGGCGGCCATGATCAATTGCCGCTCAAACGCCTCCACCTGGGCCGCCAGCCCGACCGCGTCTGCCCCACCGCCCAGCAATGCCGGCAGCCCCAGGGCCATGCGGTCGGCGACATTGCGCAGCTCCCGTACATTGCCGGGCCAAGCATGGGCCAGCAGCGCCTGCCGCTCCGCCGCCGGCATCAGCACGGGCGGCGTGCCCAGCCGGTCACTGGCCGCCAGCAGGAAATGGTCCAGCAGCATCGGGATATCGTCGCGCCGCTGTCGCAAGGGCGGGATCGACAGGGGTACGACATTGAGGCGGAAATACAGATCCTCCCGGAACCGCCCCTGTTTCGAAAGTGCCCCCAGATCCTCCTTCGTTGCCGCCACGAAGCGGATGTTCAGCGCGATGGACCGGTTGGAGCCCAGCCGTTCCACCCGCCGGTCCTGAAGCACGCGCAGCAGCTTCACCTGCGCTGCCATCGGCATGCTTTCGATCTCGTCCAGGAAGACGGTGCCGCCATCGGCGAATTCCAGCTTGCCGATGCGGGTCTTGGCGGCGCCCGTGAAGGCCCCAGCCTCATGCCCGAACAGCTCGCTCTCCACCATGCTGTCAGGGATGGCCCCGCAATTGATGGCCACGAACGGTTTGGCCGCGCGTTTGGAGAATTGGTGCAGGGCATGGGCCACCATTTCCTTGCCGCTGCCCGTCTCGCCCAGGATCAGGACATCGGCCCCGGTATCCGCCACCTGCCGGATCAGCTTCTTGACCGCCATCATGCCGGCCGACCGGCCCAGCAGGGCGGCATCCAGCCCATCCTGCTGCACCAGCGCCTGACGCAGCGCCCCCACCTCTGCCAGCAGCCGGCGCTTTTCCAGCGCGCGGTTGACGGTGGCGACCAGCCGGTCGGACGCGAACGGCTTCTCAATGAAATCATAGGCGCCGTCGCGCATGGCACCCACCGCCATGGCAATGTCGCCATGCCCCGTCATCAGGATGACGGGCAGCCCCGCATCGACATCCAGCGCCGCCTTCAGCAGCGCCAACCCATCCATCCCCGGCAGCCGCACATCGGTGATCAGGACATCGGCCCCGTCGCGCCGCAGCACTTCCAGCGCCGGTTCCGCCGCCGCAAAGCCCGTCACCGGCAGGTCGGCCAGTTCCAGCGCCTGTTCCACGCCCAGACGGACGGAATCATCATCCTCCACCAGCAGGATGCGCGGTGCGCCCATGCCCTACTCCCCTTCCCCCGCTGGCAGGTCGATGCTGAACACCGCCCCGCCGTCCGGCCCGTTTGCGGCGGTCAGACTACCATCATGGTCGCGGATGATGCTGGCCGAAATCACCAGCCCCAGGCCGAGGCCAACACCCGGCGGCTTGGTGGTGAAGAACGGCTCGAACAGATGCGGCATATGGTCGTCAGCGATGCCCGGCCCGCTATCGGCCACCCGCACCTGCACCCGCTCCCCCGCCGCCTGCCCCGTCACCACCACCCGCCGCACGTCTTGCCCCATCACCGCGTCCAGGGCATTGCCGATCAGGTTGACCAACACCTGTTCCAGGCGCAGCGGATCACAGCGCACGCTCAACCCGTCCGCCATCTCCACCGCCACCGCCGCCCCCACCCGCCGCACCTTTTCGGCCAGCAGGGTCAGGGCATTGTCGATGGCGCGGGCGACGGCCACATCGTCGGGCCGGTTGTCCGACCGGCGGGCAAAGGTGCGCAACTGCCCCGTGATCAGCGCCATCCGTTCCGTCAAGCCGGCAATATGGCGCAGGTTCTCCTCCACCCTTTCCAGCTTGCCGCGTTCCAGAAACGCCGCCGCATTGTCGGAAAAGGTGCGCAGCGCCGCCAGCGGCTGGTTCAGCTCATGTGTGATGCCCGCCGATAGCTGCCCCAGTGCCGCCAGCTTGGCCGCCTGCACCAGATCATCCTGCGCCCGGCGCAAATCCTCGTTTGCCGCCACCAGCGCCGCCGTCCGCGCCGCCACCTCCCGCTCCAGCGCTGCGGCAGAGCGTCTCCATGCGGCCCGCGTCCGCCGCCGCTGCCGCCAGTAAAGCCAGCCCAGCAGGCCAAGCGCCGCCACGCCCACCCCGCCGACCCGCCCCACAGTGCGGGCCATCGCCACCCCGTCCAGGCTGGACAGAAGATAGAGCCGCCAGGGCGTGCCCTCCACCGCACTGTCACTGGCCAGATAGGCGCGCGTCCCGCCCGCCAGCGTCACCGTCCCGTCAGGCCCGGGCCGCCAGTCCAGCGCACGCAGCGCCACCCCCTCATATTGCCGCGTATCGGCCAGCCGCACCTTCTCCGCGTCCGACAGCGGGGCCAGCGTGCGGAAGGTCCAGTCCGGGACGGAGGACAGGATCACCACGTCATTGCCATCCACGACCAGGATACGGTCCGACAGCCCGGCCCAGCTTTTCTCCACCGGGGTCAGCGAGACCTTGACGACGGTAATGCCCAGCGTCAGGCCGCCTTCTTCCAGCGCGCGGGCAAAATAATGGCCGGGTTCCCGGCTGGTGGTGCCCACGCCATAGAACCGCCCCACCCCACCCGACAGCGCGTCGCGGAAATAGGGGCGATAGGCGAAGTTGCGGCCCACGAAACTGTCGGTCTGCCGCCAGTTGCTGGCTGCCAGCGTTGTGCCCGCAGGGTCCAGCAGATAGAGCGCCGCCGCACCCGTGCGGGCTGCAATCTGCTCCATATAGATATTGGCCGCCTCCACCGACGCCGGATCATCCGGGCTTTGCAGGGCGCTGCGCAGGGTGCGCGACAGGCCCAGGATGGCGGGCGTCGTCTCATGCCGCGTCAGCTCGCTGCGCAGGCCCGCAATCAGCAAGGCCCGCCTCGGCCCCGCCTGATCCAGCAGCGCCTCCCGACTGATCCCCGCCGCCAGCTCGCCGCCGCCCCAGGCCAGGATAATCGCCAGCAGGGCGAAACCCAGCCCGATCAGGGCCTGTGTCATCCCACGCGGGCGGGGGGCAAGGGGCGGCTTCGTCATGGTGATCCAGAATAAGCCAGGGCACCAGCGCCGGGAAGCGGCGTATTCAGTGCTGGCGTACAAGCGGGACGGGTGAAATCATGCACACCATACAAGCGATATCAGCAAGGAGCTGGCTGCATGCGCAAATCCTTTCTCGCCCTCTCAATGGCCCTGGCCCTGTACGCCCTGGCCACCGTCCCCGCCGTCCTGGCGCAGCCGGCCAAGCCGGTGTCCGACACGGTCGACATTTCCCTATCGGTGGAACAATGGGTGAAAGCCGAAACCGCCCGCGTCATCCTGGTCGTCGATGTGGCGGGCCAGGGGGAGGATGGCGGTGTCCAGCGCGCGGACATCATCAAGGCGGCATCGTCTGTGGCCGACAAGGCCGACTGGCGCGTCATCGCCATGGAGAAAGTGTCCGACAGCGCCGGGCTGGACCGTTGGCGCACGGCGCTGGAGGCGCGCCTACCCGAATCCATGCTGGCCGCCCTGGCGGAACGGGCGAAGCGCGCCAGCCGGCCCGGCCTTCAGATCCGGGTGGGCGCCATCAAATTTGAACCGACCCTGCCGGAGCTGGAAACGGTGCGCAGCGCCATGCGCCAGAAACTCTATGCCCGGATCAAGGAGGAAATCTCCCTGTTGCAACAGGCCTTCCCCGACCGCCAATACCGGGTGGAGAGCCTACGTTTCGATGTCAGCGGCGGCCCGCAGCGCAATGGCGACAGCGACATGCCCGCCGGGCGTCCACAACGAGGCGGGGTGGAAGAAATCGTCGTTTCCGCCAGCCGGGTGGGTGGTAGCGGCGGCGGCGGACAGGAGGATAAGCTGGTAATGGAGGCGATGGTGACGCTGGGTTCCTTCATCACCCCGCCGCCCTGATGCGCAACGGGCGGGTCCGCATTCAAGGACCCGCCCTTTCCGGCAAAACCTTACTCGGCAGGCGCCAGCACGCCGCGCGGGCGTTCCAGAGCCTCTTCAATCCCCGTCGGATTGGCCAGTTCGGCCTGCAGCTTGGCGGTATCCAGCGCGCCTTCCCACTTGGCCACCACCAGCGTGGCGACACCATTGCCGATCAGATTGGTCAGCGCGCGCGCCTCCGACATGAAGCGGTCCACCCCCAGGATCAGGGCGATGGACGCCACCGGGATATGGCCCACGGTGGCCAGCGTGGCGGCCAGCACGATGAAGCCCGACCCGGTGACCCCCGCCGCACCCTTGGACGTCAGCAGCAACACCGCCAGAATACCCAGTTCCTGCCAGATGGTCAGGTCGGTATTGGTGGCCTGGGCCAGGAAGATGGCGGCCATGGTCAGATAGATGCAGGTGCCATCCAGGTTAAAGGAATATCCGGTGGGCACGACCAGACCCACCACCGACTTTTCCACGCCCAGCTTGTTCAGCTTGACCATCAGGCGCGGCAGGGCGCTTTCCGACGAGGAGGTGCCCAGCACGATCAGCAGCTCTTCACGGATATAGCGGATGAAGCGGGTGATGGAGAAACCACAGACCCGCGCCACCACACCCAACACGCCGAAGATGAAGATCAGGCAGGTGGCATAGAAGGCGGCCATGAGCTGCCCCAGGGAGATCAGCGTATCGACCCCATATTTGCCGATGGTAAAGGCCATGGCCCCGAACGCACCGATGGGCGCCACCTTCATCAGGATGCCGACAATCTTGAAGAAGATGCCCGACGCCTGATCGATCAGGTGCAGCATGGGCCGGCCCTTGTCGCCCAGGCTTTGCAGGCCAAAGGCGAACAGGATGGCGATGAACAGCACCTGCAAAATCTCGCCCTCGGCAAAGGCGCCGACGACAGTCGTGGGGATGATGTGCATCAGGAAGGCGACGGTGCCCTGATCCTGCGCCTTGGCGGCGTAAGAGGCGATGGACTTGGTGTCCAGCGTGGCGGCATCGACATTCATGCCGGCCCCCGGCTGCCAGACATTGACGATCACCATGCCCAGCACCAGGGCGATGGTCGTCAGAACCTCAAAGTAAATCAGGGCCTTGAACCCGACGCGCCCCACCTTCTTCATATCCTCCATACCGGCAATGCCATGCACGACGGTCAGGAAGATGATGGGCGCGATCAACATCTTGATCATCTTGATGAAGGCATCGCCCAGCGGCTTCATGCTTTCACCCACCGACGGGTAGAAATGCCCCAGCGCAATGCCGATGGCGATGGCCACCAGCACCTGCACATAAAGGCTCTGATAGAACTTCTTCGGCGCCGCCGGGCTGGCGGCGATGCTGGCACCCTGGGCCATGTCGCTTCTCCCAATTGATCCGTGTCCGCCGGGTTGGGAGGCCGCCTGGCCCCGTCCCGCCTTCGGGGGCCTATAGGCATGTGCTGTGCCAGGGGCGGGGGTGATGGGGAATCAAGGGGTTGGCTGGTGGGAGCGACGGGTTTTGTCTGGATTTCCGGACAGGGGGAGTGGGGGTTGTGCGGGATTTCGGACGGGGGGCGAACTCTTCTGATAGGCACACCCTTATACCAACGGAAGCAGGTACATTGCTCGCTCAAAAGCCGGGATCGGCGCCTGAAAAGGCGCAAATCGCAAAAATTTTACTTACCTTTATATGTTCGGCTGTCCTGATTGAGCATTTTGCCTCGTGTGGATTGGTGAACAACGGACTCCAAATAGCCCTCTCCCTCCGCTTCGGCTCTCTGAATAAAGGTTTGGACAATTGCTTGTGTCATACGGTCAACACTGTATCCGGTTTGCGCCGCCGCCAACTCAAACGCAGCTTGATAGACCCGAACCAACAACTCGGCACCGCTCGCACTTCCGGTCAATATACAGAACGACGCTTGCCCAACTTGTATAATCAGACTTGGCTCGACGCGGAGCATACCACCCATCGATCTATGGCCACGAAGAGTATTACCGACAAGGGAGTGTGAATAGAGCTCCGCGCCGGGATAAGCCATACGTAGCAGACGCATTTGCTCTGCAAGCCGCTTACCACCGCTACTGTTTAAGGTGCCAGTTTTTGACTTAATTTGATGCAACCTCAAACAATCGCCATCGAAAAGCGGAGGTTGTATGACATCAACACCAGGAAATGGGTTGAAGAGATAATCCAGTATCTCTGCATTATCTGCCCTAGGTTCTGGATTGCGAACATTCCCGCGCATTTGCCCAATTACCTCTTCATGCAAGTGTCCCATCATGCCTTCAAGTATCATCAGGGCTTTATGAGTTACTGTTGCACTAATCGCTTGGCGAAAATCACCTTCACAAAGCAGCGCTTGATTGGCTGCCAATAGGTACGGATCAAGAACATCACCAGGGTTACGTCCGACTTCTATATCTGAAGCTGTCTTAGGCAAATCAGCTACAATCTGAACGACCTTGTTTGTTACCCATGCAAGCACACTATCTGGACGATCAAATGCGCGGAGCAACTGCGCACGTCGCGAAAGATTTTCTGAATGCATTTGACGTGCTGATTTTGGTACATTCGCTGTAAGTAGCAAGCCGTCAAAAAAGGCACTAAGTCCTGACATATCAAGGTCAGCAATTTCCGTTGCTGGTTTATCTTTCAGATAGCTTGGCGGCGCTATTGCCAGCTTTAAATCTTCCAGCACACGCTGACAGAATGATTGTGCATCTGGAAAAGCCACCTTTAGTATTGAGTCTTGAGCACGCCTGAACTCAGCCTTCATATCATCCGACAAGCGATGAGTAGCATGACGTGGAGGAAAAAATTGTAAGATAATCGTCATGCTGCTTTCTTTCCGGTATTCTTATTACGTGCCGATGCACGCAGTCGAGCAACAGCTACCTCAATCATTTTATCGATATCGGGTTGCTTGACCTGCTTCTGACTTAGCTCATATTCGTGCATGAATATCGCTTTTCCTATGGCAGCCCCCAAATGCACGGGAACGGCATTGCCAATTTGCATATACTGCTCATTCATAGAACCAATGATATTCCAGTCAGGTGGAAACCCTTGCAATGCAGCCGCTTCCTTAACTGAGATTGGGCGTGTTACGGACGGATGACAAAGCGCGCTTCCTTTTCGATTAGCACGTCCGGTGATCGTGGGAGCAGGTCGGTCCCATGCAAGCCGCCGATAGAAACCTGTCTTTCCCCCTCCTGCTTCAAACGATCCGCCCATTGCTTCCTTTTGAAGTTCGGTGGGAAGGTTACGCCAGTTACCGCCTTCCGGTACTAGGTCGAAGTATCTCTTTACGGCATCTGTGTACGATGAATGTGGACCGGGATTCTCCAATAAGTCCTGGATTGCCTCTCGTACTGTCGCGTATGGCTGTCCCTCGACGCCATGCGATGCGAAGGGCATAACAGGGGGGGGGTGATCGCGCGATCCAAGCATCACAAACCGTAGACGATGTTGGGGTGCACCGAAATCAGCAGCGTCGACAACAAAAAACGATATATGATATCCTAATGAACAAACGTCTTGTGTAATTTGCTTCAGCGCACTCCCGGAAGACTCCTCGTGTGTCAACGGCTTCACGCCGTCAATTTCCCTGTTCAGGCTCCCATCATATTGCTTCAGGCTCCAATGTTTACCTGGGCGCTCTGCGATTGGCCTGTGTTTCAACGCTGCTGTAGTAAGATTGGCGACATTCTCCAAAATAAAATAACGCGGAGACACTTCGGAAATCAATCTAAAATACTCATATATCAGATTACCCCTCGGATCTTGAAGTCCAGCCCGCCTACCGCCGGGTGAAAAAGACTGACAAGGAGGGCCGCCAATCATCAAGTAGACCTCGCCATCATAACGACGACGCCTTCTCAAATATTCACCGGTAATTTCGGAAATATCGCCTTCGATCAGGTCAAGTTCAGGCCTGTTCGACCGAATAGTTTTACAGAATGTGGGCTCTATTTCATTGGCTAACACCGGATGCAGGCCTGCATTTTCTAAGCCAAGATCAAGGCCCATAGCACCAGTGAAGAATGACCAAATCTCTTTGCCGCTCACCGCCACGTCTCCCGTTAAACTCGGCACTGCGGTGTGAACAAAAAACGAACAGTTCCACCGTGCTGAATAATCAAATATCCAGGTGGCTGGTGGTTTGTCCAGTTCCCGGAGCTTCCGCAGGCGCCGTATTCGTAAATCTGCCGAATTTCGTACCATCCACGGTCACTGAATCTACGCTTAAATGCTCAAACTTCAAACCGAAGCAACCCCAGGAACATGGAATATCCGGGAGCATGCGTTGCTCCCCCACCGCACCCCTGCCCCCCGCCATCCGCCCTTGTCGCAGCGCACAATCCCATGCGATAAGCTCTCCATAACGCAACATTCTGGAACCGCCGCCCCATCGGGCCGCCACCGTTCCGGTGGTGCTTATGGTGTTCGGCTGCATCCTGCGCCGGGCCGGTTACAGGGTTACGTTTCCACACATGCTCGATTTCAATGGTCTGGGGCTGCTGTCCCCGCTTTCCGCCGGCTTGGCCACGGCGGGTTACACCACCCCCACCCCGATCCAGGCGCAGGCCTTGCCCGCCGCCCTCGCCGGTCGCGATGTGCTGGGTCTGGCCCAGACGGGTACGGGCAAGACGGCGGCCTTCGCCCTGCCCATCCTGCAGGCCTTGGCCAAGGCGGATAAGCGCGCCCGGCCGCATTATCCCCGCGCCCTGATCATGCTGCCCACCCGTGAACTGGCCTTGCAGGTCGGCACGGTGTTCGACCTGCTGGGCGTGCAACTGCCCTTCACCAATGCCGTGGTGCATGGCGGCGTCTCGCTGAACCCGCAGATCAAGGCGCTGGCGGCCGGGGTCGACATCCTGATTGCCACGCCGGGCCGCCTGATCGACCTGATGGATCAGGGCAAGTGCAAGCTTGACAATGTCGTCCTGTTCGTCCTGGACGAGGCGGACCGCATGCTGGACATGGGGTTCCTGCCGGCGGTGAAGAAGATCGTGGCGAAGCTGCCCAAGACGGGCCGCCAGACCCTGTTCTTCTCCGCCACCATGCCCAATGACGTGTCCGGTCTGGCCGAAAGCCTGCTGAATAATCATGTCCGGGTGGAAGTGACGCCGCCCGCCACCACGGTGGAGCGGATCGACCAGTCGGTCATCCATCTGGATATGGCGCAGAAGGCACCGACCCTGGTGAAGCTGCTGTCCGATCCGGCGGTGGAGACCGCCATCATCTTCACCCGCACCAAGCATGGCGCCAACAAGCTGGCGGCACAGCTGGCGGGCGCTGGCCTGGGCGCCGACGCCTATCACGCCAACAAGTCGCAGAATGCGCGTGAACGCGCCCTGGATGCGTTCCGCGCCGGCAAGACCCGCGCCCTGGTCGCCACCGACATTGCAGCGCGCGGCATCGACGTGGATTTGATCACCCACGTCTTCAATTATGACCTGCCGGAAGTGGCCGACGCCTATGTCCACCGGATCGGCCGCACGGGCCGCGCGGGCCGGGCCGGCACCGCCGTCTCGCTGGTCACGCCCGCCGACCGTCCGCTGCTGAAGCAGATTGAGAAGGTGACGCGGCAGTCGATCCCGCGCCACCCGATGGAACCCGCCGCCCCCGCCCTGCTGCCGCAGTTGAAGCCGGAACGCCCGCCGCAGCCGCAGCCTAAGCGTGGTAACCGGGCGAAGCCCTCGGGACAGCCGGGTGAGCGCAGCAGCCAGGGCCGCCCCGGCCAGCGTGGCCAGCCGCGCCATGCCGAGGCCGCCCGCAGCGACGCCCCGCGTACCGACTCGCCCCGCGCCAAGGGTACTGCCACCCCGTCCGCTACCCCGTCCGCCCGTCCGCAGCAGCCGCGCCCCCAGGGTCCCCGCCCGCAGGGCCAGGGCCAGCGTCCCCAGGGTCCGGGTCAGGGGCAGCGCCCGGCCCAGCAGGGCAAGCCGCAGCAACACTCCCGCCCCGCCGCCGCCAAGCCCGCTACCGACAGCCGCCCCGCCCGTGACGGTGCCGCCAAGCCGCAGCGCCCCCAGCGTCCGGCCCGTG
>CALRNG020000068.1:0-11504 GCA_943369495.1 Rhizobium sp. Q54 | reverse complement strand
CCACCGCGCCCATCACAATCAGGGCGATGCCGGCCACGATGGCCGAACTGGTGGAGCCGAAGATGATGGTTCCGACACCGAAGGCCGCGACGCAGACGAACAGCACCCGGCCCACGCGCCGCCGAACCGGCCAGAAGGCCAGGATCAGCCCGGTCGCCAGTGCGCCTACCGAGGGTGCGGCGCGCAGGATGCCGGCCATCACGGGGCCGGCATCGAACTGGTCCTTGGCCAGGACCGGCAGCAGCGCCGTCGCCCCGCCCAGCAGCACCGCGAACAGATCCAGCGAGATGGCGCCCAGCACGATGGGCTTGCCCCAGATGAAGCGGAATCCCGCAAACAGGGTTTCCAGGCTGACCTTCTTCACCGCCGCCGGCGTCGTCTTGGGCGGTAGCTTGATGAACCGGACCAGCGTGAAGGCGATAATGAACAGCAGGGCGCAGATGGCGAAGACCCAGTGGCCGATGAAGCCGTAGAGCAACCCGCCCAGCGCTGGCCCCACGATGGACGCCCCCTGCCAGGCCGAAGAATTCAGGGCCACCGCGCGCGGGAAGATGGCGGGCGGCACAAGGTTTGGCACCAGCGATGATGCCGCCGGCATCTCAAACGCGCGGGCCGTGCCCAGGATGGTCACCGACAGGAAGGCCGGCCACAGCGCCGTGGTATTATCGTCCCACAGCGCCAGCCACAGCACCAGCATGGCGACAATCTCCAGCCCCTGGCAGACATTGATCACGCGCCGCCGGTCGAACCGGTCGGCGACATGGCCCGTGATCAGGACCAGCAGGATGGAGGGCAGGAACTCCGCCAGCCCGATAAAGCCCAGCGCCAAGGCGCTGCCCGAGACGTCATAGACGCGCCAGCCTGTGGCGACGATCTGCATCTGTAACGCCAGGATGGCGCAGATGCGGGCAAACCAGAAAAGCCGATAGGGTTTATAGGCGAAGGGGCTGGTCGGCTGATCGACCGGGGGGGCATCGGACATGGGACCGGGGCAGGTGACGGGCGACAGGCGGAAACTATGCGCCCCGGCCTTGCAATCCGTTAAGGGCGGTTCCTGCAAGGCTGGGCCGCGCCCCTGTGGCGGCGTTGAAAGGCGGGGTGATTTCGCGTATATATGGAGGCGTCCTGACGGCGCGCGAACGCCGCCAGGACATTCCTTCCTACCAGCAAATCTCCAGCTTCAGGGTAAGCCCCAGAAACCGGAGATGCAGGCGGAGGGTTTTCGGATGTGTCACCATCCTACCTCCTCCGTGGCGGGGACGGGCTATTCCGTCCCCTTCAGCCACAAGAGTATGAGAAGGCGTCGCGCCGGGTTGCAGTCAACTGTAATCAGGTGTGACGCCTTACTTTTTCAACTTGATAACCCTTGTGAAATTGGTTCGGTCTGGGCCGGCGGCGCTCTATGATGGCGTCTCGGCTTTCAGGGGGAATCATGTCGATTGAGGATGATGTCGTGGTCCGTGTGGCGCAGCGCCGCGACGTGCCGGAGATGGTGGCGCTGCTGACCGACGACATGCTGGGGCAGGGGCGCGAACAGGCGACCGACCTGGAGCCCTATTACGAGGCCTGGGACGAGATCATCCTGGACCCCAATGCCGAAATCCTGGTTCTGGACCTGGATGGCCGCCTGGTGGGCATGGCGCAACTGAACTATGCGCGGGGCCTGGGTCGCAAGGGTATGCGCCGCTGTACGGTGGAGGCTGTGCGGGTCGCCTCCAACCTGCGGTCCAAGGGATTGGGCGCCATTCTGATTGAGAATTGCGTCGATCTGGCCCGTGCGCGCGGCTGTGGACTGGTGCAGTTGACCACCGACAAGCAGCGGACCGATGCACACAGGTTCTACCAGCGCCTTGGCTTTGATGCTTCGCATGAGGGCATGAAGCTGTATTTGTAACGGACGGGTGCCAGAGTATGGCACCCCTCTTTTGACCAGGAGATCGCCGTAAATGAGCACCGCTTCCGCCGCCGCCCCCGTCCGCGTCGCCATTCTGGGCGCTTCCGGCTATACGGGTGCCGAGCTGATGCGATTGCTGTTGCGCCATCGCCATGTGCGCATCACGGCCCTGACGGGGGAGCGCGCCGCCGGCAAGCCGGTGGCCGAGGTGTTCCCGCATCTGGCCCCCTATGACCTGCCGGCCCTGACCAAGATCGCCGATGTGAACTGGGACGAGGTCGATTTCGTGTTCTGCGGCCTGCCGCATGGCACCACGCAGGAGGTGATCGCCGGTCTGCCGGCCCATGTCCGCGTTTGTGACCTGTCGGCGGATTTCCGGCTGTTCAATGTCGATACCTATGCCGAATGGTATGGTCACGCGCACAAGGCCGTGACGTTGCAGGAAACCGCCGTTTATGGTCTGTCGGAGGTGGCGCGTGAACAGGTGGCCACGGCCCGGTTGGTCGCCAATCCCGGCTGCTATCCCACGGCGTCCCTGCTGCCGCTGCTGCCGCTGCTGCGCGACGGGTTGATTTCCGCCGATGACATCATTATTGATGCCAAGTCGGGCGTGTCGGGTGCCGGCCGCGATGCCAAGCAGGGCAGCCTTTATTGTGAGGTGGCGGAAGGCATGCATGCCTATGGCATCGCCTCGCACCGCCATGCGCCGGAAATTGAGCAGAGCCTGGGCTGGGCCGCCGGTCGCGACGATGTCCGCATCGCCTTCACCCCGCACCTGATCCCCATGAACCGGGGCATGATGGCCACTACTTATGTCCGCCTGAAGGACGGGGCGGATGTCGCGGCATTGCGCGCGTCCCTGGAAAAGGCCTATGCGGGAGAGGCGTTCGTGAAGCTGCTGCCCCCTGGTGTCGGCCCGCAGACGCGCCATGTTGCCGGGTCCAACCTGTCGCTGATCAATGTCTTCGCCGACCGTATCCCGGGCCGCGCCATCCTGGTCTCCGTCATCGATAATTTGATGAAGGGCGCCTCGGGTCAGGCAGTGCAGAATTTCAACATCATGAACGGATTTGACGAGACGATGGGCCTGGACGTGGTGCCGGTGTTCCCGTGATCCATTCCCGCCCCATCCCCACCATCCTGCCCTTCAAGGGCAAGCTGCCCATCATCGACCCGTCTGTGTTCCTGGCCAATGCCACAATCATCGGCGATGTGGAGATCGGGGCGGGCACCAACCTGTGGTTCGGCGTCACCGTTCGCGGTGACGTCAACGCCATCCGCATTGGCCGCAACAGCAACATCCAGGATGGCAGCGTCGTCCACTGTACCCGCAACCGGTTCAGCACGACCATCGGCGACAATGTCACGGTGGGTCATCTGGCCCTGCTGCATGGCTGCGTGGTGGAGGATGGGGCGTTCATCGGTATGAAGGCCTGCGTCATGGACGGGGCCGTGGTGGAGGCAGGCGCCATGGTGGCCGCAGGTGCCCTGGTCACGCCGGCCAAACGGGTGAAGGCCGGCGAACTCTGGGGCGGCAGCCCCGCCCGGTTCCTGCGCCCCCTGACCGAGGACGACATCCGGATGCAGATGTCCATCGCCCCGCATTATGCGGAAATGGCGAAGGTCTATCTGGAAGAGGTGGGCGGCGGGGTCGGGTAAAGACGACACAGGGTCAGCTGACCTTTGCCATATCCATCAGAAACTCCCGCTCGAACCGGTCGGCGGACATGGGCTTGGCCAGCAGGTAGCCCTGGGCCAGATTGCAGCCCTCCGCCCGCAGCCATTCAAGCTGCTGGTCGGTCTCCACACCTTCCGCCACAGTGGTCAGGCCCAGGCGTTTGCCCAGGGCGATAACGGTGGCGGCGATGGCCGGGTCCTCTGGCAGGTCATTCACAAAGCTGCGGTCGATCTTCAGCATCGTGACCGGCAATTGCTTCAGGTATGACAGCGAGGAATAGCCTGTGCCGAAATCATCCACCGCCACCCCGAATCCGTAGCCGCGAAGCGCGTTCAGTACGGCCATCTGCTTGGCCACGTCGCGCATGACGACGGTTTCCGTGATTTCCAGAATGAAAGACCGGGGAAGCAGGCCTGCTTCCGATACGATCCGGACGGCGCGTTCCGGGAAATCCGGTTCGGTCAACTGGCGGGCGGACACGTTCACCGCAACGGTCACAGTACCACGCACATGGCGCCAGCGGGCGGCATCGCGGCTGGCGCGGCGCAGCACCCATTCCCCCAGTTCCACGATCAGGCCGGTTTCCTCTGCCACCGGAATGAATTCGGCGGGCGAGATCATGCGGTCGCCATGGGGCCAGCGCACCAAGGCCTCTACCCCGGCCAGACGACCTGTCGCCAGATCAACCTTGGGCTGGTAATGCAGCTCCAGACGGTCGCCGGCCAGCGCGTCACGCAAGGATGCCTCGGTCCGCAGCATGACCAGCGCGCGTTCCGTCATGGCCTTGTCGAAGAATTTGAACGCCCCGCCCCCCACGGCCTTTGCGGCGTACATGGCGACATCGGCATGGCGCATCAGGGTTACGGCGTCGGCCCCGTCCTGCGGGTGCATGGCGATCCCGATGCTGGCCCCCGCATGCACAACTTGGCCATCAATGCCGAAGGGGCGGGACAGGGCCGCCAGCAGCCGGGCGGCGGCCTGCGCCACTTCCTCCACCGTGCCGGCATTTTCCAGCACGACCAGGAACTCGTCCCCGCCCAGGCGGCCAACGACATGGGACTGGCGCAGGGCGCCGCGCAATCTGCCCCCCACCTCGCGCAGAAGGTTGTCGCCGGCCCCGTGGCCCAGGCTGTCATTCACATGCTTGAACCGGTCCAGATCTAGGAACAGAACGGCCAGATGCGTGCCCTCGTTACCGGCACGGTCCAACGCGACATTCAAGGTTTCCGTCATCAAAACGCGGTTGGGCAGGTCGGTCAGCGGATCGCGCGTGGCCAACCGCCGCAGCTCCGTCTGCGACCTGTGCAGCTGTGCCAGCAACTCGTTGATGCGCGAGGCGACATAGCCCAGTTCGTCATTGCGGTGGCCGCGTGGAACGCGGATCGGGCTGGCCAAGGGTTCAGCCGGCCGCACACGGATCAGATCACGTCCCAAGGCGATCAGCGGACGGGTCAGGAATATGTGGAAGATCACGGAAAGCAAGGCACCCAGCAACAGATTGCGCAGCAATCCGCCCAGAAGCGAGCCCAGGATATAGGTGCGCAGATCATCCCCGATGGCCACCGGGTCGATATCAAGGATAAGGGTACCGATCTCCCGCCGTTTTCCATCTTCACCGATATTCACCAGGGGTCTTTGCGCCCGCAGCAAGCCCTTGAAGATGAAGCTGGTCCAGGTGCCCGCACTGGTGGCGGCACCATCGGCGGCGAAAACCACACCACCCATGTCCCGTATTTCAATCCGGTCGACAAGGTCCAGTGTCAGCACTGGTTCGAACTGGTTGCGCGCCAGACTGGTATCGAAGTTCCATAGCGCCGTAGCGGCGGGTCCGGCGATCAGGTTCAAGATCTGGGTGATGCGGCGTTCGGCCTTGTCGCGTTCGCGGACCACCGCGAAACCGCCTTCTACCAGCGTCAGCAGGAAACCGACCAACACGGCGCCGGTCAACGTCACCACTGCCTGGCGCCAGGTCAGACTTCTCAATGTGCCACGGGCCACTTGTCACCGGTACGGTCATTGAACCGGCGGATTGTGCACTGCATCCATGACTCTGTAATGACACACGCTCACCGGGGTCGCATCCCCTCCATCATGATCCCGATGGACGTATCGATCCAGCGGTCGATGGGAGTGAAGTTGCTGTCGCCCTTGGTGATGATCAGGGAGACGATGCCGTGGCCCATGGCCCAGACGCTGTCGGCGAAACCTTCCGGGTCGTCGCCGCGCAACAGGCCGGCGGCCACCAGCCGTTCGATCCCGGTCTGCAAGATGCCGAAGCTCTGTTTGGCCTTGGCCGCCTTTTGCGCCACATCATCGGGAATCTCGCCCCCCTGACAGGGCAGGCCGCGATGGCCGAGCGTGGGCACGAAGCGCGACAGGCTGTTCATAAAGACCAGCCGGTATTCGTTCGGATGCGCCAGCCCATAGCGTACATAGTTGACCATCAATTGCCGCAACAGGTTAAGCGGGTCGGCCACCGTGTCAGCCGGCACCGTCATGGCGGCCACCAGACCATCGAAAAAATCCGCCGCAATGGCGGTCAGCAGGGCTTCCTTGTCGGCGAAATGGTCGTAAATCGCGGTCGGTGTGATGCCGGCGGCATCGGCGATGCGGCGCATGCTGGCATGCTCAAACCCCTGGGTCACGAACAGGTCGCGGGCCACGGCCAGGATCTGCGCGCGCCGTTCGGCGGCGGGAAGCCGCATCCGCTTGCCCGGATTTACTGCACGCGTGCCTTTTTTGTTAACCATGCCTTCAACCTTCAGAATCCCTATTGACCTATAGCGCAACCGGACTAAACCTAACACCGTAAACTTATCGATGTTAGGTTAGGTGTGCCATGCTGCGCGCGTTCCTCCCGCTGATCCTTGCTCTGGCCCTGTCCGCCTGTGGCAAGGCCGATCCTGACATGGCGCAGGCGGCCCCTGCGGCCCCGCCCGTGCCCGTGTCGGTCAGTGCGGCCCGCCCCGCACCGGAGGCGCAGATGGTGAAGGCCACGGGCAGCGTCGCCTTCAAGCGGGAAATCCCGCTCTCCTTCAAGGTGGCGGGCAAGGTGGAGGGGTTCCAGGTCGATATCGCCGACCCGGTGACGCGCGGCCAGCGGCTGGCCCGTATCCAGGTGACGGAGGTGGATGCGCAACTGCGCGCCGCCGACGCCCGCGTCACCAAGGCACGGCAGGACCTGGATCGGCTGCTGCCGCTGGTCGCCAAGGGCTTTGTGGAGAAGGCGCGG
Organism: Rhizobium sp. Q54; assembly: GCA_943369495.1. Lineage (GTDB taxonomy): Bacteria > Pseudomonadota > Alphaproteobacteria > Azospirillales > Azospirillaceae > Niveispirillum. Next base: position 4,700 of record CALRNG020000068.1, on the reverse strand, counting down.
GTGGATGCGGCCAAATCGGCACTGGATACGGCCCAGGCCGACCGCGACGCCATCGCCTTCAACCGGGGCCTGTCGGAGATTGCCGCCCCCGCCGACGGTGTGGTGCTGGCACGGCCGCTGGAGCCGGGGCAGATCGTGCAGGCAGGCACCACGGCCCTGGTCATCGGGGATCGTGAAAGCGGGGTCATCGTGCGCGCCGGCCTGTCCGACCGCGATGTTGCCCGTATCGGCACCGGCAATACCGTTGACCTGGACCTGCCCGAAGGCAAGCTGACAGGCCAGGTCACCCGCATCGCCGCCAAAAGTGCGACCGGCACCGGTGTGTTCGATGTGGAGGTGACACTGCCCGACGCGCCTTTGTACCTGTCCAGCGGACGCATCGTCACCCTGCATATTGCGCCCCGGCCCGGTGGGGCGGCCCCACCGCTGGCGGTGCCGGCATCCGCCGTCATCGAAGGGTTCGGCGATCTGGCCACGCTCTATGTCGTGAAGGCCGACGGCAAGACGGTGGAGCGGCGGCAGGTAAAGGTCGCGGGCCTGCGCGGCGCCGACCTGCTGGTCGCGGCTGGTCTGATGGAAGGTGAACGGGTGGTCTCTGCCGGTGGCGCCTATCTGCGGCCCGGCAGTGCCATCAGCATCGCACCGGCGGGGAACTGAGCCATGGGCAATATCGCCGCTTTTTCCGTACGCCAGTGGCAATTCACGCTGGTGCTGTTCGCCATGCTGGCCGCCATGGGCGTCAGTTCGCTGCTGTCCATCCCGCGCGCGGAAGACCCCAGCTTTCCTATCCCCACCATGCTGGTGGTGGCGGTGCTGCCGGGTGCCGATACGATCGACCTGGAAAAGCAGGTCACCGACCCGCTGGAAGATGCCATCGACAGCCTGGATGACATCACCAAGCTGACGTCCCGCACCCGCGACGGCGTGGCGGTGATCACGGTGGAGTTCGACTGGTCCGCCGATGCGGAACGCAAATATGATCAGGTGGTGCGGGAGGTGAACGCCATCCGCCCGACCCTGCCGGCGGGCCTCGTCCGGCTGGAGGTGAAGAAGTTCAACACGGCGCTGACCAATTTTATGCAGGTGGCGCTGATCGGTGACGGTGTCTCCGCCCTGGAGTTGCGCAAGCGCGCCGATGACCTGCGTGACATCATTGACCGGGTCCCCGGCGTCTGGGAAAGCGATATCTGGGGGGAGGAGCGGACGGAGGTTCGTGTCGCCATCGATGCCGGGCGGCTGGCCGAACTGCGTCTGCCGGTCACCGCGGTGGCCGATGCCCTGCGCGCCGAGGGGGCGGCGGTGCCGCTGGGTGCCCTGCATGCCGGCGAACGGCGCTTCACCGTGAAGACCGAGGGCGATTTCGACACGCTGGATGATATTGCCAATACGGTGGTCCGGGCCGCCGACGGCCGCGTGGTGCGGGTGCGCGACGTGGCGGAGGTGACCTGGGCGGCGGATGAGGCCAACCATATCGCGCGGTTCAACGGCAAGCGCGCTGTCTTCATCACGGCAAACCAGAAGCCGGGTCAGAACATCTTCGACCTGAAGAAGGCCACCTATCAGGCACTGGACGAGTTCGAGCGGACCCTGCCGCCCAATATCAAGTTGGAGCGCGGGTTTGATCAGTCGGAGAATGTGTCAAAGCGCCTGTCTACGCTGTTCCGCGATTTCGCCATCGCGCTGGGGCTGGTGCTGATCACCCTGATCCCGCTGGGTTTCCGCGCCTCGCTGGTGGTGATGCTGGCCATTCCGCTGTCGCTGGCCATTGGCGTCACGGTGCTGCAATTCACGGGCTTCACCTTGAACCAGCTGTCGATTGCCGGCTTCGTGCTGTCGCTGGGCCTGCTGGTCGATGACAGTATCGTGGTGACGGAGAATATCGCCCGCCACCTGCGCATGGGCAAAAGCCGGGAGGAAGCGGCGATTGAGGGCACACGGCAGATTGCCGTGGCCGTCCTGGGCTGTACGGCCACCCTGCTGCTGGCTTTCCTGCCGCTGATGTTTTTGCCCGAAGGATCGGGCAAGTTCATCAAATCGCTGCCCGTCTCGGTGCTGGCCACCGTTGCGGCCTCGCTGTTTGTGGCGCTCACCATGATCCCGTTCCTGGCGGCGCGCATCCTGTCGCGCCATGAGGATCCGGAGGGGAACAAGGCCCTGCAATGGGTGATGGGCGCCATCCATGCCGTCTATCGCCCCGTCCTGCACCGGGCATTGGAACGGCCCGGCATCACAGTGCTGATCGCCACCTTGCTGTTCGTGGGGTCCATCGCCCTGGTGCCGCGCATCGGGTTCAGCCTGTTTCCGCCAGCCGATATTCCGCAATTCCTGATCGAGATCGACCTGCCGGACGGCGCGCCGCTGGCGGAGACGGACAAGGCCGTGAAGTTCGTTGAGGAACAGGTCAAGCAGATGCCGGATGTGCGCTTTGTCATGGCCAATGCAGGTCACGGCAATCCGCGCATCTATTACAATATCAGCCCGCGCGAAGATGACCCCACCCATGGCGCCATCTTCGTGGGCCTGACGCAGTGGAAGGGCAAGCAGAGCACGGCGGAACTGGACAAGCTGCGCGCCCGGCTGGCCGCCTATCCAGGCGCGCAGATCATTGTGCGGGTGTTTGAGAATGGCCCGCCCATTGAGGCGCCCATCGCGGTCCGCATCCTGGGCCCGGAACTGCCCGTCCTGAAGGAACTGGCGGCCAAGGTGACGTCGATCATCGAGGGCACGGCAGGATCGCGCGACGTGGTCAATCCGCTGCGCCTGGACCGCACCGACCTGGATCTGGGCATCGATCTGGACAAGGCGGGCGTGCTGGGCGTGCCGGCGGGGGCCGTGGACCGCGCCGTGCGCCTGTCGCTGTCTGGCGAAGCGGTGGCAACCTACCGCGAAAGCGACGGCGATGATTACCCCGTCACCTTGCGCCTGCCTATGGATGGGCGGCATGAGCTGTCGGTGCTGGGTGATATCCGTGTGCCGGGGGCGGCGGGGGCGGTTCCGCTGTCGGCCATCAGCGACCCGCAATTCATCACCAGCCCGGCCCGCATCGACCGGTTCAACCGCGAGCGTGCGGTGACCATCACTGCCTTTACGGCCACCGGCTATAACACCGACCGCGTCACCCGGGCCATCGGCGAACAGCTCTCAGCCCTGGCCCTGCCGCCGGGATACCGGCTGATGACGGGCGGGGAGGCTGAGACGCGGTCGAGAAGTTTCGCCGGCCTGTCGGGCGCCATCCTGGTGGCCATGTTCGGCATCATGGCCGTCCTGATCCTGGAATTCCGCAGCTTTGCCACCACCGCCGTCGTGGCCGGCGTCATCCCGCTGGGCATTATCGGCGGCATGGCGGCGCTGTTCGTGACGGGTTACACCCTGTCCTTCACCGCCGTGATCGGGTTCATCGCCCTGATCGGGATCGAGATCAAGAACTCCATCTTGCTGGTCGATTTTACGACCCAACTGCGTCGCGCCGGCACGCCGCTGAAAGCCGCGATTGAGGAGGCGGGCGAGGTGCGGTTCCTGCCCGTCCTGCTGACCTCCGTCACGGCCATTGGCGGCTTGCTGCCCCTGGCACTGGGCGGGTCGGGCCTTTATTCGCCGCTGGCCGCCGTCATCATCGGCGGTCTGGTGTCGTCCACCGTGCTGTCGCGCCTGGTGACGCCGGCCATGTACCTTCTGCTGGCGCCCAAAGAGGTGGATTGAGGATTGGCTTTATGCCGCCGCGCCAGTCGGCGCGGATACCACCGGTCAAGAATTTTGACCGGTGGTATTACCAGGCCGGGACGACGGCGCCCTTGAACGTGGTCTCGATGAAGGCCTTGACGGGGGCGGAATTGTAGATGGCGACCAGCTTCTTGACCCAGGGCTTGTCCTTATCGGCGGCGCGCACGACAATGATATTGGCGTAGGGGCCATTGGCGGGTTCGCGCGCAATGGCGTCCTTTACGGGGTCAAGCCCCGCCTCCAGCGCGTAATTGCCATTGATGGCGGCGGCGTCGACATCACCCAGGCTGCGCGGCAGCTGGGCGGCGTCCAGTTCCACGATCTTCAGGTTCTTCGGGTTCTGGGTGATGTCCAGCACGGTGGCCTTCAGCCCGACCTTGGGATCGACGCTGATCAGGCCTTCGCGTGCCAGCAGCAGCAGGGCGCGGCCGCCATTGGTGGGGTCGTTGGGGATGGCGACCTTGGCCCCCTTGGGCAGGGCGTCCAGCGACTTGGCCTTGGACGCGAAAATGCCCAGCGGGAAGGTCACCGTTTTGCCCACGCTCACCAGCTTGAAGCCCCGGTCGGTGACCTGATTATCCAGATAGGGCTGATGCTGAAAGGAATTGGCATCTAGGTCGCCGCTGTCCAGGGCAGCGTTGGGCACGACATAGTCGCTGAATTCCAGCACCTCCAGGTCCATACCTTGGGCCTTCGCTTCCGTTTTCACCACGTCCATGATCTGGGCGTGGGGGCCGGGGGTGACGCCGATCCGGACCTTCTCGGCCTGGGCGGGCAGGGAAGCTGCCAGCAGGGCAGCGGTAACAGCCAGCAGGGCGGAAATGCGCATTTGGATCGACCTTCAGCTTATCAAGGGTTGCGTTTGTCCAGGCGGCGGGCCAGAGCCTCACCCCCTGATTGCAGGACCTGCACGACGACGATCAGGATCAGCACCACCGCCAGCATCATCTCCGGCATGAAGCGCTGATAGCCATAGCGGA
>CALRNG020000067.1:0-11544 GCA_943369495.1 Rhizobium sp. Q54 | reverse complement strand
CACGCCGAACGGTCTGCTGGACCATGCCCATGCCAAGGAATTCCACGTTTCCCCCTTCTTTGACATCGAGGGTGGATACCGGTTCCGGCTGTCGCTGCCCGGCGATCGGATCAGCATCGATATCCGTTATGGCGATGAACAGGGGGAATTGATGGTGGCCACCCAGACGGGTGAGCGCCGACCCCTGACCACCCGTACCCTGTGGGCGGCCATCGCCCGGCATCCGCTGGTCACCTTGAAAGTGATCGCCGGCATTCATTGGGAAGCCTGGAAGCTCTGGCGCAAGGGGGCACGGTTCCACCGTCGTCCCGAACCGCCGGTGCGCGTGCAACCGCTTGCCGAACAGCCCGTCCGCTCCATTTCAACCGCCGGCCAAACAATGGTGGAACCATGACCGAACAGACCGAAAGCCATGTCCTGGGCCTGGGCCAGACGGCCATCCATTACCGCCCGTCGCGCATGATGCGCCTTCTGATCTCGCTGGCCCCGTCGATCCGGGTTGGCTCCTTGACCATCGTCCTGCCCGACGGGCGCAGCCACCGGTTCGACGGTACGGCGACGGGACCGCATGGCGTTCTGTATGTCCGCAACGACCGGCTGGCCCGGCGCATGCTGCTGGGCGGCAAGCTCGGCTTCTGCGAAAGCTATCTGGATGGTGACTGGACCAGCCCGGATGTGCCCGCCCTGTTCGAGATGGCGCTGCTGAACGAGACGGAACTGGACCGGGCCATGAATGGCAGAGCCTGGGTCCGGGCGCTGAACTTCCTGCTGCATGCGGCCAAGCCCAACAGCAAGTCGGGCTCCAAGCGCAACATCGCCTATCATTACGATCTGGGGAACAGCTTCTACGAACGCTGGCTTGACCCGTCCATGACCTATTCGGCCGCTGTCTATGCCGATCTGGACAAGCCCGAACCGCTGTACGAGGCGCAGCAGCGCAAATATGCCGCCATCGCGGCCCGCATGGATCTGCAACCGGGGCACCATGTGCTGGAAATCGGCTGCGGCTGGGGCGGGTTCGCGGAATACGCGGCCAAGGTCGTGGGTGCCCGCGTCACCGGCGTGACCATCAGCAAGGCCCAGCATGATTATGCGGTGGCCCGCATGGAACGCGCCGGCCTGTCGCACATGGTCGATATCCGGTTGCAGGATTACCGCGACGTCACCGAACAGTTCGACCGCGTCGCCAGCATCGAGATGTTCGAGGCGGTGGGCGAGCGCTACTGGCCCACTTATTTCAATACAGTTCGCGACCGGTTGAAACCCGGCGGCAAGGCCTCCTTGCAGATCATCACCATCGGTGAGGATCATTTCGAGAGCTACCGCAAGGGGGCGGACTATATCCAGCGCTATATCTTCCCCGGCGGCATGCTGCCCAGCCCCACCCGCTTGAAGGCAGAGGTCGAGGGCGCAGGCCTGAATTTCGACAGCACCGAAAGCTATGGCCTGCATTACGCGCGCACGCTCCGCGAATGGCAGGAAACATTCCAGGCAGCCTGGCCAGCGCTGCAGGACGAATTCGACACAAGGTTCAAGCGCATGTGGGAACAATATCTCTGGTACTGCGAAGCGGGGTTCAAGGTTGGCACCATCGACCTTGTGCATGTGGGGATTTCGAAGGGCTGAGGACATCTCATGTCGCTGCCCAACCGCCATCTGCTGGCCTACGCGCTCCCTGCCCTGCCGCTGGCAGTTCTGGTCCTGCCCGTCTATGTGTTTCTGCCGTCGGCCTATGCCCAGGCGGGCATGTCCTTGGCCAGTATCGGCATCGTGCTGCTGCTGGCCCGGCTGTGGGACGGGGTGACCGACCCGTTGATCGGCGCGCTGTCGGACCGCACCTCTACCCGGTTCGGGCGGCGCAAGCCCTGGATCGCGGCGGGCCTGCCCCTGACGCTTGTGTCACTCTGGTTCCTGATGGTGCCCGGCGACGGGGTGGGGACAGCCTATCTGATGGGCTGGTCCTTCGCCCTGTTCCTGGGCTGGACCATGATGATCGTGCCGCTGACGGCCTGGGGTGCCGAACTGTCGGGCGATTATCATGAGCGTACGCGCATCGCGGGTTTTCGCGAGGGGGCGGCCATCGTCGGCACTGTCCTGGCCCTGACGCTGCCCTTTGTCGCCGGTGTGGGGGCGGCGGGACAGGAACGCCAGGCGCTGAGCTTGCTGGCCCTTGTTCTGCTGGTGGTTCTGCCGCTTTTTACAGTAATCGCCCTGGTTGGCGTTCCCGAATATCCGCAGCCGGTCAAGTCACCACTGAAATTCCGGCGCGGGATGAAGGTGATTTTTGCCAACGGGGCTTTCCGGAAACTGATTGCGGCCTATGTCATTAACGGTGTGGCAAACGGCCTGCCGGCACAACTTTTCCTGTTTTTCGTTCAGCATCGGCTGATGGAGGGGGAACGGGCGGGCCTGCTGCTGCTGTCCTACTTCGCATCTGGTCTGCTGGCGGTGCCGCTGTGGCTATGGTTGAGCGGAAAATACGGCAAGCATGTCGTCTGGCGTTGGGCGATGTTCTGGAACATCGGCTGGTTCCTGACCGTGCCCCTGCTGGGTCCGGGCGACTTCACCGCCTTCCTGGTCGTCTGTGTGATGACGGGGATGTCGCTGGGCGCCGATCTGATCCTGCCCTCGGCCATGCAGGCCGACGTGGTAGATATGGATACGGCCCGTACCGGCCGCGCCCGGGCCGGCTTGTACTTTGCCTTCTGGGGTCTGGCGACGAAGCTGGCGACAGCCTTGGCGGCACTGGGCCTCACCATTGCGGGTCTGTTCGGCTTCGATCCCGTAACGGGCGGGACCGAGACGGGGCAGATGGCGCTGCTGGCGCTCTATGCCCTGGTACCGGTGCTGTTCAAGCTGGCGGCCATCGCCATCCTGTGGCGCTGGCCCATCGACGCCGCCACGCAGGCGGCTTTGCGCGCCCGTATCGCCGCCCGTACCTGATCTTCCTTCCCCGAAACCTGACGCGGAGAGCGCCATGTTCCGCCGCCTGCTCATCCTGGCCGGCTTTTGCCTGGCCCTATCCGGGTGTACCAACATGAAACCCGAACAATTCGCCAATCAGAAACCCACCCTGGCTTTGGAAGAGTATTTCCAAGGACAGACCCGAGCCTATGGCATTGTCGAGGATCGGTTCGGCAATGTCCGCCGCACCTTCACCGTCGATATCAAGGGCGAATGGGACGGCAAGGTCCTGATCCTGACCGAGGATTTCGTCTGGAATGACGGGGAGTTGGAGCAGCGCATCTGGCGCCTGACCCGCGACGGTCCCACCCCCAACGACTGGACCGGCACCACCGCCGACGCCATCGGTCCCTCCAAAGGCCGGGTATCGGGCAATGCCTTCAACATGGTTTATGACTTCAACCTGAAGATGGATGGCAGCCGGACCAAGGTGCGGTTCGATGACTGGATGTTCCTGATGCCAGACGGCGTTCTGCTGAACCGCGCCACCATGAGCAAGTTCGGCATCCATCTGGCCACCGTCACCATCGCCTTCAAGAAGGAAACGCCCATGAAGGAAGCGGCACGGGCGGCGGAGTGAGGGTCAAAACGAAACAGGCGGGTCCCCCCGGGCCCGCCTGTTCGTCCCCCGAAGTGGGCGCCGCTGGCTTAGCGGCGCCACTCCCGGTAATCCTCGCCAAAGGCGCGGGCATAACGGTCATACTTGGCCGCCGTCGGGCGGTTGGACAGGACCAGCGCTGCCACGAAGTAGGCGATGATGGTCGTACCGCCCAGGAAGATCATCGACAGCACGGCGGCGACACGCACCCAGAAGCGGCTGATCCCCAGCCATTCGGCCACCCCGGCGCACACGCCGAACAGGATGCCGTTGGTGCTGTCCTTGTAAAGCTTGCCACCCTGAAAGCGGCTGGTGAAGCGGTCGAAATGGCGGTTATAGCGGCTCACGTTTCTCTCCATCATTCCATCTGTTCATCGGAACCCCGTCGCCGATCCCGGCGCCAGGGGTGACACTCGTCTCAACTCAAAACCTCAGGCGTTGCCAGCCCGTTCGGCCACCCGCTTCTTCAGCGCGGCCAACTCATCCTCGACCCGGCCCTTGGCCTCCAGCGTCGCGAACTCGTCCTTCAGAGTGCGGGGCCGGCCCATGGACAGGGCGTCGCCGGCGGCCTCCACATGGTCGATCTCGCGTTCCAGTTCGCGGGACCGGGCCAGCGCCTCATCCAGGCGGCCATCATAGAGGCTGGTCCGGGCCCGCAGCCGGTCAACAGCGCCGCGATAGCGGGTGGCGAGGCTGCGGCGGCGGGCATGGGCCTCCGCCAGCTTGTCCTCCAGGGCGCGGGCATCTTCCGTCATCCGGGCGATGGCCGTTTCCAAGGCCTTGATCTCCGCCTCGGCCGGCGCAGCGGCGCGGCGGATTTCTTCCTTGGCGCCCAGGGCGGCGCGGGCCAGATCCTCGCGGTTATGGGCCAGCGCGATCTCGGCCTTGCGTTCCCATTCCAGCATCTCGAACTCGGCGGCCCGCCAGTTGGCCGCCAGTTCCTTCTTTTCCGCAATCATGCGGACGGTACCGCAGCGTACTTCGGACAGGGTGTCTTCCATCTCCCGGATCGCCTGGTTCAGCGTCTGCTCCGGGTCGGCCGACCGGTCCAGCAGGCTGGACAGGTTGGCATTGATGACATCACCGAGGCGGTCGATCAGGCCCATTTTCGGGGCTCCTTCTGAAACAGGTGGGATAGGGGGGTTGGAGGAAGAGGCGTTGATCAGACCAGCACGTTCAGCATCAGAACCATCACAACCGCGACAAACAGGGTCGGGACCATTTCGGTCAGGCTGGACAGGTTCAGATCGCCGGTAACCTTGTTGATGCGGGCGGCGCGCTTGGCGAAGAAGGTCATGGTGCTCATTGTCGTCTCCATCGGGTTCGAATGTCGGTGGCCGTTTCAGCCATGCCGAGATAAAAGCAAGCCCCGTGCCAAGTGCCATGGCGACCTGAAAATGGCGGATTTCAGCCATTCGCCTTGTCGCACCCCGTTGCCCCCAATCGGCCAGATAGCGAATTCCGCCATCCAGTGGCGAAAACCACCATCGGGGCGATTTCCGTTGTGAATGAAACGGTCTGGCGTGGCTTTCCTGGGCGATTGACCGGCGTGCCGGAACCGGCTACCCATCCCGCCATGGCCGTCTATACCGAAGTTTCCGACGAGGATGTCCGCGCGTTCGTTGCTCAGTATGATCTGGGCGACGTGATGTCCTGCAAGGGCATCGCCGAGGGCGTGGAGAATTCCAACTTCCTGCTGGTGACCGACAAGGGTCCCTATATCCTCACGCTGTATGAGAAGCGGGTGGACCCGGCGGACCTGCCCTTCTTCTTAGGTCTGATGGATCATCTGGCCGCCAACGGCCTGACCTGTCCACAACCGGTGGCCGGCAGCGATGGCGTGGCGCTACGCACCCTGTGCGGCCGGCCCGCCGTGATCGTCACCTTCCTGAAGGGCATGTGGCCGCGCCGTATCCAGGCCGATCACTGCGCCGGCCTGGGCGAAGGTCTGGCCCGCCTGCATCTGGCCGGCAACGGCTTCACCCTGACCCGGCGCAATTCCCTGTCGGTTGCCGGCTGGCGCCCCCTGTTCGAGGCATCACGTTGGCGCGCGGATGAGGTGAAGCCCGGCCTGGCCGATGCGCTGGCCGAGGAACTAGATTATCTGGAGGCCCATTGGCCCCGCGATCTGCCCGCCGGCATCATCCATGCCGACCTGTTCCCCGATAATGTCTTCTTCAGTGACGGCGCCCTGTCGGGTCTGATCGATTTCTATTTCGCCTGCAACGACCTGTTCGCCTATGACGTGGCGATCTGCATGAATGCCTGGTGCTTTGAGGCGGATGGCGCCTTCAACGTCACCAAGGCCCGGCTGCTGCTGGCCCATTATGACCGCATGCGCCCCCTGTCGGCGGCAGAGCGGCAGGCCCTGCCCATCCTGGCGCGCGGCAGCGCCATCCGCTTCCTGCTGACCCGCCTTTATGACTGGCTGAACACCCCGCCGGGCGCCATGGTCAAGCGCAAAGACCCGCTGGAATATCTGCACAAGCTGCGCTTCCACCAGCAGATCCGCCAGCTCAGCGATTACGGGCTGGACCAGCCGTGACCGACAGCACCAGCAGCGGAAATGTGGTCGAGGCTTATACCGACGGTGCCTGTTCCGGCAATCCCGGTCCCGGCGGGTGGGGCGTGCTGCTGCGCTGGAACGGGACGGAGAAGGAACTGAAGGGCGGGGAGCCCGACACGACCAACAACCGCATGGAACTGCTGGCGGCGATCAGCGCGCTGGAGGCGATGAAACGCCCGGTGCCCATCCGGCTGCATACCGACAGCCAATATGTGAAGAACGGGATCACCTCCTGGATCCATGGCTGGAAGAAAAACGGCTGGAAGACCGCCTCCAAGGACCCCGTCAAGAACGAGGATCTGTGGCGGCGTCTGGACGATCTGGTGGCCCGCCACACGGTGGAGTTCCATTGGGTCAAGGGCCATGCCGGCCATGTCGAGAATGAGCGCGCCGACCAGTTGGCCCGCGAGGGCCTGCGCGAAGCACGCGAGGGCAGCTGAAACCCTCGGCATCACAATTTTTGCGTTTAATGTGTGGCAATTAAGTGCTTAACGTATACGAAAGTGACTCTTGGGCTTTTGCATTCTGTCCGCCGCACCTATATAAATGTCATGTGCGTTAACCAAACCAGCTAGGGCGACCCTTGCAGAATCTTCTGCGCATTCTGGGGCAGACCTCTTACGAACAGCGGCGACGGGAATTCACCGTTGATGGTCGTCGTGTGAGCATCTGTGTCAGCGAGGAATGCTGGAACGCGCTGGACGATATCAGCCTGCAGGAAGGCGTTAGCCTGGAAACGCTGATTGCCAATGTCGCCCGACGCTGCCGCCGGCGCAGCCTGTCGCTGGAACTCGACCTGTTCGCCATCACCTATTATCAGACCGCCAGCCTGCCGGCCGGTGGGTTGCGTGATGTGGAACCGGCCAACCTGCTGCCCTGCTGACTGACAGCACGGGCATTGCCCGTCGCCGTCCGCTCTCGTACAAGGGACCCCAACCGCCCCCTTTGACAGAGAGCGTTTCGCCATGTCCTCCCCGCACCGCCTGACCGATGTCGACGCCCTGACCCTGGAGGACGCGGCCAGCGAACATGCGGCCCTGGCGGCGGAAATCGCGCATCACCGCGAGCGTTATTATAACAAGGCCGATCCGGAGATTTCGGACGCGGATTATGACAGGCTGGAACAGCGCCTGGCCACCATCGAGGCGCGGTTCCCCGAACTGGTGACCGCCGACAGCCCGACCCAGACGGTGGGCGCCGCCCCCTCTTCCGGTTTTGGCAAGGTCAGGCATGCCGTGCCGATGCTGTCGCTGTCCAACGCGTTTGAGGATGTGGATGTCAGCGATTTCGAAGGACGCATCCGCCGCTTCCTGAACCTGCCGGACGAGGTGGCCGTCAGCTTTGTCGCTGAGCCCAAGATTGACGGCCTGTCCCTGTCGCTGCGGTACGAAAACGGCCAGCTGGTTCAGGCCGCCACGCGCGGCGACGGGGCGGAGGGGGAGGATGTGACGGCCAATGTCCGCACCATCCGCGACATCCCGCACGCGCTGACGGCCCCCTTCCCCGACATCGTGGAGGTGCGGGGCGAGGTCTATATGACCCGCGCCGATTTCCTGGACCTGAACCGGGCGCAGGCCGAAAAGAACGATAAGATCTTCGCCAACCCCCGCAACGCCGCCGCCGGGTCCCTGCGTCAGTTGGACAGCACCATCACGGCCAGCCGGCCCCTTCGCTTCTTCGCCTATGCCTGGGGTGCCCTGTCGGAACCGCTGGGCAGCACACAATGGGAAAGCCGGCAGCGGCTGGAAGCTTTCGGCTTCACCCTGTCCGCCCCCTCGCGCCTTTGTTCAGGGGCCGACGAGTTGCTGGAGTACTACCGGGAGATCGGGCGGCAACGGCCCGACCTGCCCTTCGACATTGATGGTGTCGTCTACAAAGTCGACAGCCTGGCCCTGCAGGACCGTCTGGGCTTCATCTCCCGCTCGCCGCGCTGGGCCACGGCCCACAAATACCCCGCCGAACAGGCCACCACACGCCTGAACGCCATCACCATCCAGGTGGGACGCACCGGTGCCCTGACGCCCGTGGCGGAGCTGGCGCCGGTGAATGTCGGCGGCGTGGTGGTCAGCCGCGCCACCCTGCACAATAAGGACGAGATCAAGCGCAAGGATATCCGCGTCGGCGATCTGGTCATCGTACAGCGGGCCGGCGATGTGATCCCGCAGATCGTGGGTTTCGTCGCCGACCAGCGCCCCGCCGATGCCGCACCCTTCGCCTTCCCCGATTGCTGCCCCCAATGCGGGTCGATGGCGGTGCGGGAAGAGGGCGAGGTCGTCACCCGCTGCACCGGCGGCCTGATCTGCCCAGCCCAGGCGGTGGAGCGGCTGCGCCATTTCGTGTCGCGCAACGCCTTTGATATCGAGGGGTTGGGGATCGAGCGTATCCAACTATTCTTCGAACAGGGCCGCATCAAGCAGCCCGCCGATATCTTCACGCTGGAGGCCCGCGAAGAACAGCGCCTGGACCGGCTGATCAGCATGACCGGCTTTGGCAAGAAGTCGGTCGAGAAACTGTTCGCGGCCATTGAGGCGCGCCGCACCATCGCGCTGGACCGGTTCATCTTCGCCCTGGGCATCCGCCAGATCGGGGAGGCGACGGCTAAGCTGCTGGCCAAGGCCTATCGCACGGCGGAAAACTGGCGCGACCGCATGGTCATCGCCGCCGCCGAACGGGCGGAAAAGCGGGAGGAAAAGAAGCCGGAACTGGTGGGCGAGGCCTATGCCGAGCTGTGTGCCATCGAACAGATCGGCATGAGCGTGGCCGACGACCTGACCGATTTCTTCCGCGAGCAGCATAATCTGGACGCCGTCGCCGCTCTGCTGACGCAGGTGAGGCCGGAAGAATATGTACCGCCCGCGGCGGCCACGGATTCTTTCTTCGCCGGCAAAACCTTGGTCTTCACGGGCACGCTCGCCATCATGGGGCGGTCGGAAGCAAAGGCAAAGGCCGAGGCCCTGGGTGCGAAAGTTGCAGGTTCAGTCAGCAGCAAGACGGACTTCCTGATTGTTGGTGCCGATGCCGGGTCGAAAGAGAAAAAGGCGCGGGAACTGGGAGTTGAAATCCTCACGGAAGAGCAATGGGCCGCCCATGTCGGGCTGCCGGGATATGAACAGGTTGAGGTCTGACAAACCCCCAACACCACCGTCCATCCCACACATGCCGCCGCATCATCCCTGAAATCGCCGCAATGGGGGTGCATCAGCTTGTGGGGTTGGCGGCCCGGCCCTATCCTGGCGGCCGATCCCGATAAAGCCCCTTGCCGGACCTGATGCCTTGAGCAGCCTGAACGCGCCCACCCGTTTCCGCCCCGCCGCCGCTGCCCCGGCGAAGCGTGGCCCGTCCGGCCCCACCCCGCCGGGGGGGGGCAATGGCGGCGGCGGTCCGCCCAAGGAACCGGGCAAGGACAAGAAGCCGCGCAAGGCCGGCCCCCGCAAAAGCTGGGGCCAGCGTATCCTGTCGGGTCTGATTGTCACGGGCATCTGGGGCGTCATCGTCGCGGCGGGTACCGTCGCCTATGTCGCCCATGACATGCCTGCCATTTCGGAGGTGGCGGAGGCATCACGCCGGCCCGCCATCACCCTGGTCGCCCTGGACGGAACCCCATTTCAGCGCCTGGGCGATCTGCGCGGCGAAACGCTGGATGTCAGCCAGCTGCCGCCGCATTTCGTGCAGGCCTTGGTCGCCACGGAGGACCGGCGGTTCTTCAGTCATTTCGGTGTCGATCCGGTTGGCATCGCGCGTGCCGCCTACGCCAATTACCGCGCCGGGCGCACCGTGCAGGGTGGGTCCACCCTGACACAGCAGCTGGCCAAGAACCTGTTCCTTACGCCCGACCAGAATTTCAAGCGCAAGGCGCAGGAAGCGCTGCTGGCGGTACAGCTGGAGGCGACATACAGCAAGGAACAGATCCTCACCGCCTATCTGAACCGTGTCTATCTGGGGGCCGGCACCTTTGGCGTGGATGCCGCTGCCCGCACCTATTTCAACAAATCTGCGCGTGACCTGAATTTGCGCGAGTCGGCGATCATTGTCGGCCTGTTGAAGGCCCCGTCGCGCTATGCCCCCACGGCCAGCCAGAACCGCGCGACCCAGCGCATGGGCGTGGTGCTGCGCGCCATGCTGGAAGAGGGCTATATCAATCAGGCACAGCTTGACGCCGCCATGGCTACCCCGCCACCGCCACCGCGCCAGGAAAGCGAAGATGGCGATGGCCGTTATTTCGCGGGGTGGGTCGCCGACCAGCTGCCAGCCTTTGTCGGCGCCGATCATGGTGACCTGATCGTCTACACCACCTTCGATCCCGGCCTGCAGCGCGCTGCCGAACAGAAGGTGACGGAGATGCTGCGCGGACCGGGGGCCGACGCCCGGGTCAAACAGGCTGCCGCCCTGGTGATGACGCCGGATGGCGCCATCCGCGCCATGATCGGTGGCAAGGACTATTCCAGCAGCGAGTTCAACCGCGCCACCCAGGCCCTGCGCCAGCCCGGTTCCGCCTTCAAACCCGTTGTCTATCTGACGGCGCTGGAGGAAGGCTGGAACGAATACAGCACCATCCTGGATGCGCCTTACCGCAAGGGCAAATGGAACCCCGGCAATTATGACGGCAAGTTCCGGGGCGATGTCAGCCTGCATGACGCGCTGGCCAATTCGCTGAACACCGCCACCATCCGGCTGGCCGAAGCGGTGGGCATCGACAATGTGCGGCAAACGGCCAAGCGTCTAGGCCTGACCACGCCCATGCGCCGCGACCTGTCGCTGGCGCTGGGCACATCAGAAGTGACCCTGGTGGACCTGACGGGGGCCTATGCGACCCTGGCCAATGATGGGGAGGCGGTGATCCCCTACGGCATCCTGGAAATCCGGGATGTTGGCGGTGGCATCCTGTACCAGCGGCAGGGATCGTCGGCAGGCTATGCCGTCGCCGCCCCGGATGTGGAGGCGATGAACCGCCTGCTGCTGGGTCCCGTCACAAGTGGTACCGGCAAGGCCGCCAATCTGGACCGCCCGACCGTGGGCAAGACCGGCACCACCCAGGATTACAAGGACGCCTGGTTCCTGGGCTATACCGCCGATCTGGTGGCCGGCGTCTGGCTGGGCAATGATGATGGCGCGCCCATGAAGAAGGTGACGGGCGGCGGACTGCCGGCCAAACTGTGGCACGCCATCATGATGGAGGCGCATCAGGGCCTGCCTCCGCGCGACCTGCCCGGCCTGAAAGGCAGCCCCGCCACCGAGGAGCTGGCCCCCGCCCCCGACATGCCGGTGGCCAGCGAACTGCCCGCCGATGGCACGGTGATACAAACCGCCGAAGGCAGCCCGCCGCCGGAACCGCCGCCATCGGAAGAAGGCGGCGATCCGATTGGCAACCTGTTGCGCCGCCTGACGGGCAAGCAGTAGGTCAGGGCGGGGCATTCGC
>CALRNG020000066.1:0-11572 GCA_943369495.1 Rhizobium sp. Q54 | reverse complement strand
GAGGCCGACAGTCGTCGGCCTCCAAGCCGCCTAAAGATCAACCTTTAGGCGGCTTGGTATTACCCCACCCGCAGATCCTTCAAATCCACGACCTGGCGCAGCTGTTCGGCCCCGCCGACATCGCGGATGGTCACCACCACCTGCTTTGTCGCCCAGTCGATCTCGATCAGGCCGAAATTCTGCGCGCGATAGGCCTCGCCCACCCGCCGCGCATTGGGCGGCAGCACGGGCCAGACTTCTGTCAGGCCCGACGAGGTGAAATCCCAGAGCGGGTAGGGGACATTCCAGTCCAGCTTCGAGATCTCCGCGTAGTGTGTATCGCCGGAAATGCAGAACAGGCCGTTGGCTTTGCGCTCCCGGATCGCCTCAATCAGGCGCTGATGGTCATGGGTGAAGTTGATCCAGGCCTCCCAGCCTGGAAAATCCGACACGACCTGCAGCGATGAGGCCAGGATGCGCAGGTCGGCGGGGCGGGCCAGCTGCCCTTCCAGCCATTGCCATTGCGCCTCACCCAGCTGCGTTGCCGCGCCTTCGGGCAGGCGGGCATAGGGACCGGGCACGCTTTGGCCTGCCTCATGCCGGGCCTTGGCCCATTCCTCGTAGCCCTTGCCGCCCATATCGATGGTGGCAAGCGGCGTGCGGTTCCAGCGCAGGTCGGGCAGGATGATCTGCAACCGCCGGCCCCTAGGCCCGAATTCATAGGCCGTATAGATGCCGTCGGGCTGCGTACGGCGGACACTGTTGGGCGCCTCGCCAAAGAAATCGCAAAACAGCTTCCGGCTTTCCGCCTTCATCGGATACTCGGCCCCGGCGTCATTCTCACCGAAATCATGATCGTCCCAGGTGGCGACGATGGGCACGGCATCGCGCAGTTTCTGGAACCCCGGCTTGGCGGCCAGCATGGCGTATTTGGCCTTCATGTCATCGACATTGCGGGTGTCGAGATAGACATTGTCGCCCAGCAGGATCATCAGGTCGGGCTTGGCGGCCAGGATGGCGTCCCAGATCGGCTGATCCTTGGTCTGATGCGCGCAGGAGCCAAAGGCGATGCGGGTCGGGGTGACCGTTTCCGGCAGGCGGCGCACGGGCTGGGCTTGCGCTGCCTGGGCCACCAGCGGGGCAGCGGCCAGCCCGGTCAGCAGCAGACGGCGGTCAAGAAGGGGGCGGGTCATGGGGGCCTCCGAATAGAAAGAAGGGGCGGACCCACGGCCCGCCCCAGTTTCAAAAAGGGAAGAGAGACAGACAAAGGGTGCCGGTGGCTTTGAGCGGATTCCGGCTAACCGGAAACCGCTCCGGCGGCGACTGCCGCCCCGCCGCACGTGCGGCGTGAAGCCAAGCCCACGGATGTGGGCGCCGGCACCTGAGGAACACGAAAACTTAGAACTGCTTCTTCAGCGACACGAAGAACTGACGCGGCGCGCCGGCCAGCAGGGTCTGCGAGGTGCCGGTCGGGTCGCTGTTGGTGAAGCCGTTGGAACCGATGGTCGACACATATTCCTTGTCGAACAGGTTGGTCACATTGGCCTGCAGCTCCGTCCCTTCCAGCCAGGCATTGCCTTCGAACCGGTAACCGACACTGAGTTCCGCGAGCGTGTAGCCCTCCACCGAGGCGTCATTCAGATAGGTGTAGTAACGCTTGCCGGTATAGGCGGCGCTGGCCGAGGCATAGAGATTGCCGTCATCATACTTCAGCTCGCCGCGCAGCAGGTTCTTGGGCGAGTTGACGACCGTCTTGCCATCGGTCGCCGCCGTCACGGCCCCATTGGCGCCCCGGACGTTATCGTCATAGGAGCTGTCATTGTAGGTGTAGGAGGCGACGACGGAGACGGCGTCCGTCACCTCAACCGTGGCACCCGCCTCAATCCCGCGCGTGGAGACACCGCCGACATTCTGCAGCGCCGACGGGTTGCCGACGATGCCCGGCCCCAGGGTCAGGGCCAGCAGGCGGTCGTCGAACTGCACGTCGTAGGCGGCGACCACGCCCTTCACGATGCCGGCATTGAAGCGCCAGCCCAGTTCGATGGTGCGGCTGGTTTCCGGCTCCAGGCTGTTGCGGATGGCGTTGAAGCCGTCCTGAGTGGTGGAGAAGGGGCCTGCCGTGTTGGAGCTTTCGAATGTGCGGATGTTTTCGGCATAGGAGCCGAAGACCTGATGCTCGTCGGTCAGCTCATACACGAAGCCGGCCTGCGGCAGGAAATTGTCCTTGGCCTTGATGGTGCCGTTCTTGACGGGGCCGATCAGGGTCTTGGCGGTGTTTTCCACCTTCACCGACTTGAAACCGGCGGTCACGGTCAGGGCGTCGGTGATCTTCCAATTGTCCGACAGGTTGAACTGGCGGGTCTCGGTGTCGAAATCGTACTGCCACTGGGTGAAGAAGGCCCCGCGCTGGAACTGCGTGGAGGACCGGCCCGGGCTGGCGCGGTTCAGGCCATAGAAGCGGCGGGCATGGGCGAAATCATTCTGTTCGAACCAGAAGCCGCCGCTGACCGTGTGATCGCCGATCTCCGCCGTCAGCTGGCTGACGGCACCGTACCGTTCGATGCCATATTCGGTGGTGCGGATCGACATGGGGGCACCACCCGGCGTCACGACATAGGGCGTGAACCACAGGCCCTGGCCGTCATTCTTGTGGGCATAGCCTGTGACATCCAGCTTCACCGCGTCGGTCAGCGGATAGGTGAGGTTCACCGCCCCGATCGTATCCTCGCGCAGGCCCGACGCATCGTAATAGGCATCGTCCACGGAAGTGATCTTGCCCGGGAAGGGGCCGGTGGCCAGACCGTTATAGATGTCGGCGACGCGCAGGGCCGTGGCCCAATCCTCGGCGAAATTATCCCAGGTGTAGCCCAGGCGGCCGATCATCTCCTTGGACAGGTCCTGATAGTCATTCTCGGCCCGGTCGGACCAGTTGACCCAGGCGCTGATCTCGCCCTCGCCGACGGTCTGCACAACCTTGAAATTCAGCTGGTCCTGCTTCTGGACGCCATTGCCCTTCCACTTGTCGGCATTCTGGCGGGTATAGCTGACATAGGCGCTGGTGCCGGTGGACAGCTCGCCCGTGTCCAGGCGCACGAAGCCACGGCCCGTCTTCTCGCTGCCGGCGGTGCCGGCGATATAGGCGCCGGCTTCCTTGGCCGGACGGCGCGACGTGAACTGCACCGTGCCGCCCAGATTGCTGGTCGACGCGGTGGCCAGCGAACCCGCCCCCTGCGCCACCGTCACCTGATCGATATTCTCGCTGCTGATGGCGCGGGAAATATGCAGGCCGTTATGGTTGCCGTACGACATGTCGCCCAGCGGCACACCATCCAGCGTGAAGCCCAGCTGGTTCTGGTTGAAGCCACGGATGGTGATGCGAGTCGACCATTCATAGGCGCCGAACGGATCGGCCGACTGGAAGCTGACGCCGGGCAGGTTCTCAATGGCCTTCAGCGGGCTGGTGCCCGGCGCTTCCAGCGCGATGGCGGCCTGGGTCACACCCTGCACCTGGCGGGCCTCGCCACGGCCATAAACAATGATCTCTTCCAGCATCGGGGCCGCTTCGGCCACCTGCGTGGTCTGGGCGAGCGTGGGGGAGACGGCGAACAGGGTGGCGAGCGCGGTCCCCAGGATCAGCTGACGATGGTTCATTATGGGCATCCCTTTGGTCGCCGGCATGGTTGCTGCGGCGCACAATGGGCGGATAGCATTGTTATATTTCAATGATTTGACGTGTTTCCGTCGAAACCATGATGGTTCTGTTGCGGGGTTGCGTTAACGCCTGCGGCTACACACCCTTTCCCCAACGGAAGCTGGGCAGTTTGATACCCATCTGCCGAGGGCTTGCCCCTTGGCAGATGGGAGGCTGGCGACCGCCAGCCCGCGGGCTCGTGCCCGCGAGAGCCAAGGGCGCGGACGCGCCGGCCCGGCGACTGAGGGAACACGAAAATCTCCCTTGATCGGTCACGATTAAGGGAGATTGGTCCAAATCCCCGCCACTACCGCAGATGTCCCCGCCGCAAAGCGCCATTGCCGGGCCGCCGCCTTGCGACTAGAAAGGCCATCATCCTTGGTTTTGTCAGGTATACGGGCGGAGAGTTCCATGCAGCCGATGTGGCGTGTCGCGTTTGAGGTGCCGGAGGCGCTGGTCCCTGTTTTCGCCGACATGGTGGAACCGCATGTGGACGCCGTCTCCACCTTTGAGTTGCAGGAGGGCGGCCAATGGCTGATCGAGTGCACCTCCTATAATGAGCCCGACACCAGCCGTATCGGCCTGAAGCTGGCGGTGCTGGCTGCCGCCCATGGCATCAATGAGCCGGAACTGACCAAGGAGCCGCTGGCCCCCATCGATTGGGTGACCCAGACCTATCTGTCCTTCCCGCCGATTGAGGCCGGGCGCTTCTTCATCCATGGCAGCCACCATAAGAAGCCGGTCCCTAAGGGCAAGATGGGCCTGCAGATCGAAGCCGCCATGGCCTTCGGCTCTGGCGAACATGCGACGACGCAGGGCTGCCTGCGCGCCATTTCCGAGCTGGCGTCGCGCGGGCGCGGCAGTTTCCGCAGTGCGCTGGATATGGGCTGCGGGTCGGGCATCCTGGCCTTCGCCATCGCCAAGCTGGCGCATAAGCCCGTGATCGGCGTTGATATTGATGAGCTGTCGATCGAGATCGCGACAGAGAATGCTCAGCTGAACCGCGTGCACAAGCTGGTGAAGCTGTATGCCGCCAATGGCTATGCCGCCGAGGCTGTGCGCAAACATGGCAAGTTCGACCTGATCGTCGCCAATATCCTGGCCCGCCCGCTGGCCCGGATGTCGCCGGCCCTGGACCGATTCCTGTCGCCGGGCGGCACGGCCATCCTGTCGGGCCTGCTGCACCGTCAGGAACCGCTGGTGATCAATGCCCACCGTGCGCAGGGCCTGCGTCTGGTCAAGCGCTTCCGTCTGGGCGACTGGTCCACCCTGGTCCTGAAGAAGGGCTGAGGGCGCGGATAGTGGGGGGCTGCGTTACGCCGCAGCGCCCCGCCGTGCGCTCACCGCCGCCTCTGCCTGCGCCAGAAGATCGGCCAGGATGTCGGCCACGGGCTGTTCCTTGGTGACCATGCCCACCGATTGGCCGGCCATCAGTGACCCGTTCTCGACATCGCCATCGATGACCGCGCGGCGCAGCGCACCGGCCCAGTAATGCTCGATCTCCAGCTGGGCTTCCTTCTGGTCCAGCTCGCCGGCGTCAAAGCGCGCGATGACCTCGCGCTGCTTGTCCATGAAGCGCTTGGTACCTTCGTTCTGCAGGGCGCGGACGGGGATGACCGGGAAGCGGCTGTCCAGGGCCACGCTGGCGACCGCGTCGCGGGCATTGCCCCGGATGAAGGCCTGCTTGAATTTCGGGTGCGCGCGGCATTCGCTGGCGCAGACGAAACGGGTGCCCAGTTGCACGCCAGCGGCCCCCATTTCGAGATAGGAAACAATGGCCTCCCCCCGCCCGATGCCGCCGGCCACGAAGACCGGCACCTCGCGGATTTCCGGCAGGATTTCCTGGGCCAGAACGGAAGTGGAGACAGGCCCGATATGGCCGCCAGCCTCGCTGCCCTCGATCACGATGGCGTCGGCCCCGCTGCGGATCAGCTTCTTGGCGATGACCAGGGCGGGCGCAAAGCACATGACCCTGGCCCCACCATCGCGCGCCGCCTTGATGGCGGTGGCGGGCGGCAGACCGCCGGCCAGCACGATATGGCCCACCTTCTCGTCCAGACAGACCTGGATCAGCTGATCCAGCTGCGGATGCAGGGTGATGAGGTTCACGCCGAACGGCTTGGCCGTCAGGGCCTGCGTACCCCGGATTTCATCGCGCAGCAGGTCGGGCGACATGGAGCCCGACGCGATAACGCCAAAGCCGCCGGCATTCGAAATGGCCGCCACCAGCGCACGATCCGACACCCAGGTCATGGCCCCGCCCATGATGGCGAGATCGGTGCCCAGATAATCACGGCCCCGCGACCAGAGCTGATCCAGATGATGGCGAGCGGTCATGGCAACGGACCCTTCAATATTTCATGGCCGAATGGTCGGCGTTCACTACCGCTGGTGCTGTATCCGGTCAAGGGGCGGGGCACAAATGAAAAGGCCCGGCACCGCTTCCGGAGCCGGGCCTTTGCTATGGATCGGATAAGACCTTACACCTTGTCCAGCCCATAGGCCGTGTGCAGCGACCGCAGAGCCAGCTCGGTATATTCTTCAGCGATCAGGACGGAGACCTTGATCTCGCTGGTGGAGATGACCTGGATATTAATGCCGCGGTCGGCCAGCGCCTTGAACATGCGCTGGGCGACACCGGCATGGCTGCGCATGCCGACACCGATCACCGACACCTTCACGACATTGGCGTCGGAGACGAGGCGGCGATAGTTCAGCGTGTCCTTGGACTTTTCCAGCACCTGAACGGCGCGGTCGATATCGGCCTTGCCGACGGTAAAGGTCATGTCGGTGGTGCGGCCATCCTCGGACACGTTCTGCACGATCATGTCGACATTGATGGCGGCATCCGTCAGGGGCCCGAAGATGCGGGCGGCCACGCCCGGCTGGTCTTCCACGCCAATCAGGGTGATCTTCGCCTCGTCCCGGCTATAGGCGATGCCGCTGACCAGTTCCTGTTCCACGATCTCATCCTCGTCCACGACCAGGGTGCCGGGCAGTTCGGAGCCAGCCGCCTGTTCAAAAGTTGACAATACCTGCACCCGCACATGGTGCTTCATGGCCATCTCGACCGACCGGGTCTGCAGGACCTTGGCGCCGAGCGACGCCATTTCCAGCATTTCCTCATACGTGACGCGGTGCAGCTTGCGCGCCGACTTCACGATGCGGGGGTCGGTCGTATAGACGCCGTCCACATCCGTATAAATGTCGCAGCGGTCAGCTTTCAAGGCCGCAGCCAGCGCCACCGCCGAAGTGTCCGAACCACCACGGCCCAGCGTGGCGATGCGGCCCGCCTCCGTCACGCCCTGGAAGCCGGCGACGACACCGACCACGCCCTTGGACATGTTGTCGGACAGGGAAGCGGTGTCGATCCGCTCGATCCGCGATTTGCCATGCGTGTCGTCGGCGATCAGCGGGATCTGCCAGCCCTGCCAGGACCGGGCGGGAATACCGATTTCCTGCAAGGCGATGGCCAGCAGGCCCGACGTCACCTGTTCGCCCGAGGCGACGACAGCGTCATATTCGGCCTGGTCATGCACCCGGGATA
This sequence comes from Rhizobium sp. Q54, assembly GCA_943369495.1. Taxonomy (GTDB): domain Bacteria; phylum Pseudomonadota; class Alphaproteobacteria; order Azospirillales; family Azospirillaceae; genus Niveispirillum. The sequence goes on along the minus strand of CALRNG020000066.1, from coordinate 4,355 downwards.
TCTGTTTGCAGTAATCGACCAGCTGGTTGGTCACGCCCGACATGGCGGAGACGACGACGGCCACCTCGTGCCCGGCATCGACCTCCTGTTTTACCTTTTTAGCGACATTCTTGATCCGCTCGATATCGCCGACCGAGGTGCCACCGAATTTCAGGACAAGCCGCGCCATAACGCCATTCCATCAAGGGTCAGGGTAATTTTCGCAAAGGCTCCGGTGCCGGAGCGGGCTATCCATAACCCGCTGCCCTGCCCTTCGCAAGGTGCCGACACCGCACTGCACCCATGAAGCGGCGTGGGCGCGCACCCACGCATCCTATTGACCCCGCGACAGGTCACGCCAGCTTTGCTATGCCGTTGCCTTAAGTCCGGGAGAGATGAACCATGAACGCCGCCGCGCAGACCCCGCCCCGCACCACCGTCGATCCGGCAGAGATCGAACGGTTCAGCCGCATCGCCGCCGAATGGTGGGACCCGGCGGGCAAGTTCCGGCCGCTGCACAAGTTCAATCCCGTGCGTCTGGCCTGGCTGCGCGACGTGATCTGCAAGGCCCATGGCCGCGACCCGCATGCACCCCGCCCCCTGGACGGTATCCGCGTCCTGGATGTGGGCTGTGGTGGCGGGTTGCTGTCCGAACCGCTGGCCCGGCTGGGCGCGACGGTCACCGGCATCGATGCGGCGGAAAAGAATGTGAAGACGGCGGCGGCCCATGCGGAGGAGGCCGGCGTGAATGTCGATTACCGCGCTACGACGGCAGAGGATCTGGCGGCGGCGGGCGAACAGTTCGACGTGGTCCTGGCCATGGAGATCGTCGAACATGTCGCCGATGTCGACCTGTTCGTGAGCACGATCGCCGGTCTGGCCCGGCCCGGCGGGCTGGTCTTCATGGCCACCTTGAACCGGACGGCCAAGAGCTTCCTGTTCGGCATCGTAGCCGCCGAATATGTGCTGCGCTGGCTGCCGCGCGGCACCCATGACTGGAAACGCTTCCTGAAGCCGTCCGAACTGACCGGTACCCTGCGCCGGGCGGGCGTTGAGGTGCGCGAGGTCACGGGTGTGACCTACAACCCCATTTCCGACCGGTTCAGCCTGGCGGCCAAGGATCTGGATGTGAATTACATGCTGTGGGGTGTGCGGGGGTGATTACCCCGCCACCATCATCACCAGCCATTCCGCCGCCAGGGCCGGCTTGTCCGCCCCCTCCACCTCCACGGTGACGGCGTAGCGCATCAGGTGCTGGGCGGGCCCCTTGGCCTCCACGCCCAGCAGGGTCAAGGCGCCGCGGATATGCCGTCCGCTATGGACCGGCGTGATGAAGCGCAGCTTGTCGAAGCCGTAATTGATGATCATGCCGGCCCCCGCCAGCGGCGGTACCATCTCCATCCCCATGGCGCCCAGCAGCGACAGGGTTAGGAACCCATGCGCAACGGTACCGCCCAGCGGCGTGGCGGCGGCGCGGGCCGGGTCGATATGGATGAACTGATGATCGCCTGTCAGGTCGGCGAATCGGTCGATCATGCCCTGGTCCACAACCAGCCAGTCCGACCGGCCCAACTCTGTGCCCACCCGCGCCTGATACTCGGCCAGCGTCAAAGGCTGCTGCTTGGGACCCTGCATGGCATATTGCCTTCCCTGGAATTCAAACGCTTGTTTCACGGCATAGTGCGGGAAGTGGGATAGAGTTGGCAAGGGTTACGGCAGGTCGACGGGCTTCACCGCGCGGGCGGCGTCCAGTTCCTTCTGCAACCGGTCGGCGCGGGCCTGATGCTGCCGGGCGGCGCGGCGATGGGCATGCTGGCCCAGCCAGACGGTCAATCCGCCCGCGAAGAAGCCCACGACCAGTGTGATCAGCACCAGGGTGAAGGCCGGCGCCTCCAGCGTGCCGACCAGGGGCCAGAGCGCCAGCTGTACCGGCGTCAGGTTCGACACGGCGAAGCTGATGGCCAGCACCGTCAGCGGCAGGGTGAGAATCCAGGACAGGTAGCGCACGGGTTCGTCCCCTCGGGCTGCGTCAGACAGAAAAACGGCCCCAGGCAGAGCCGGGGGCCGTACAGGTTAGCAGAAATCCTACGGAACAGGGCAACTCACGGGCTGGGCGGTCCGGAGAAAACCGCCCCACCCCTCACATCATCGCAGCACCCAGAAGCAGGGCCAGCGACAATCCCATTAATGCCGTCGATACATATTCCAGTCGTTCCAGGCGCTGGCGCGCGCGGCGCAGGTTGCCGGCCATGTCGGCATAGGCGCGTTGGGGTCGGAGCATGTTTACGGCCTCCCATCTAGGGTCCGGCATCTTCCTTGAAAGATGCCAGGATCGAAAAAAGGCGGCGCGGCGACAAGTAGGCGGGGAATGCGCTGGGGGGCTGTACTGTCACCCACTTGCCGCCGAACCGTCACAAAAGACTGCACCCGAAAGCGGTAGGGGGCAAGAGGAAAAGTACGTTTATATCCTTTTGTATCGGTTTAACGAAATTTCCTTAGCTGCGTTGCAGCAAGAAGACCGCCTGCACGCCAAGCCAATTGGCACGCAAACTGTCGGCGGGGGCCGTAACGGCCCGGTCATCGGCGCCCAGGATCAGGCTGCGCTCAATGGTGATGCCCATATCCTGGCACAGGGCCACCATGTCGGCGAGGGTGCAAAAGTGGATATTGGGCGTCTCATACCATTCATGGCCCAGCCGGTCGGTCACCGGCATGCGTCCGCGCAGCAGCAGATCGACCCTGACCCGCCAATAGCCGAAATTCGGCACCGACACGATGGCATGCCGTCCGATACGGACCAGATGATCCAGAACGATGCGGGGATGCCGGGTGGCCTGCAGGGTCTGCGACAGGATCACGTAATCGAACCCGTCGCTGGGATAGTCCTTGAGGTCGGTATCGGCATCGCCCTGGATCACGGCCAGACCGCGCGCGACCGAGGCCCGCACCCCGTCCATGGACAGTTCGATGCCGCGTCCGTCCACCTGCTTGCGATGGACCAGGGCATGCAGCAGCTCGCCATCGCCACACCCGACATCCAGCACCCGGCTGCCGGGTTCGACCCAGTCGACAATGGTTTCCAGATCGCTGCGGATGGTGGCGGGCGGCAGAAGGGAGGTCACGGCCATCTGTCTGTCACCCTGACTTGGCGGCGATGCCGCGCCGTGCCGCATGGCCCTCAATGAAGCCCCGCGCCACCTGATAGAATTCCGGCACATCCAGCAGGAAGGCGTCGTGACCCTTGTCCGTCTCGACCTCCACAAAGCTGACATTGGCCGCCACGGCATTCAGCGCATGGACCAGGGCCCGGCTTTCGCTGGTGGGGAACAGCCAGTCGCTGGAAAAGCTGATGACGCAGAATTTCACGGGCGTACCCGACAGGCGGCCCTCGGCCCCCTGCACCCGGAAGGCATTGGCCAGCACCCCGCCATGGTCGGCCGCCAAGTCGAAATAATCCATGGCGCGGGTGATGTAGAGATAGGAATTGGCGTCAAACCGCTCGACAAAGCTGATGCCCTGATAGCGCAGATAGCTTTCCACCTGGAAGTCGGCGTCAAAGCCGAAGGTGATCGCCTTGCGGTCCTGCAAATTGCGCCCGAACTTCCGGTGCAAGGCCGGTTCCGACAGATAGGTGATATGGGCAGCCATGCGCGCCACCGACAGGCCCTTGGTCGGGCGTGTATCCTGGTTCAGGTAATCACCCTGGCGCCAGTCGGGATCGGCCATGATGGCCTGACGCCCGACCTCGTGGAAGGCGATGTTCTGCGCGCTGTGGCGGGCGGCGGTGGCGATGGGTAGGCAGCAATAAACCTTGTCCGGGTAGCTGACGGCCCATTGCAGCACCTGCATCCCGCCCATCGACCCGCCAATGACACAGAACAGCTGATCGATGCCCAGCTGGTCGATCAGCATCTTCTGGGCGCGGACCATGTCGGCGATGGTGATGACGGGGAAATTCAGCGCCCAGGGCTTGCCCGTGGCGCCATCCGTTTCCTTCGGGCCTTCGCTGCCCATACAGCCGCCGATGACATTGGAGCAGATGACGAAGAACCGGTCGGTATCCACGGGCCGGCCCGGACCCACCATCAGGTCCCACCAGCCCTGCTTGCCCGTTACCGGATGCTGTTCGGCCACATACTGGTCGCCCGTCAGCGCATGGCAGACCAGCACGGCGTTGGACCGGTCCGCATTCAGCCGGCCATAGGTGCGATAAGCCAGCCGGAAGCCCGACAGGGTGCCGCCGCCATCCAGTTCCAGCGCTTGGTCAATGCCCAGGCAGACGCTGCCCATGGACCCGGAAAGGGCGGCATCGCTGGGGTCCTGGCTTGTCGCGTCGAAGGCCACATTCATGGTTGCTGGCTGTCCCGTCCGGTCAT
>CALRNG020000065.1:0-11652 GCA_943369495.1 Rhizobium sp. Q54 | reverse complement strand
GAAAATGCAGACGGTACCTTCCGCCTTTTCGATGGCATCGACGACATTGCGAAACTTTTCATGGTCGATCAGCGTCATACGGCCCGACAGGGTGACGCGCAACCCATCAGCGGCGGTGTGGACGGTGTAGTCCATCAGAAGTCTCCGTTAAATCAGTCGAACAGGTTGTCGATTTCGGATTGGTCAAGCGGGTTCGGTGGTTCCCCATCCGCCGCGGCTGCAGCCGGTGCTGCCTGCTTTGCTGGCGGCGGAGGCGGTGGAGCGGGACGCGGGGCCGGCGTCGCCCCCGACATCAGCGCATCCACGTCATTCTGGTTCACGCCATCATCGCGCGGCCCGCCCAGCAGATGGGCATCGGGGCGCGTATCCGTGGGGCCGGCGGGGGCCGCAGCCTTCACGCCCTCAATACTCCAGATTGAGATCATGGCGTTGATGCGCTGTTCCACATAGCGCAGCGCGTTGACCACCTTGCTGGTGCGCTGTCCCGTCAAGTCCTGGAACGAACAGGCGGTGAAGATATTGGTGACTTCATTTTCGATATCGCTGACCAGATCGGCATCGGCGCCCAGGCGCTTCAACCGGCCCGCAACCTCCATCAACCGCTCAGCGGATTGCAGGATATCGATCGACGCCCGCTCCGTGGTTGAGACGATGGCGTCCAGTTCATTGGTGGCGATATCCAGGCGGTTATTGGCCTGATCCTTCGGTCGCAGGGCGGCAATCTCGCGCCGCGCATGCTCGATCGATGCCGCCATTTCCAGCAACTCGTTGCGCAGCACCTCGGCGCGCCCGGAGTTCTGCAACAGGCTGGTCTGACTTTCGAACAGATCGCGCAGATCGCGCAAGGCCGAGTCAACCTTGGTCTGTCCCGCCTCACCTGCACGGCGCGCATGTTCGCGCAGAAAGGCAAGTCCTTGCGGCGACTGTACGATTCGGTCGTAGAGAGCGGCATAGTCCGCTTCTGACAGACCCGGAATGTTACCCATTTCGTGCAAGATGCCGCACCATTCCTTGTGTCGGGCCGTTGCCCGGTTCCACCGCCCCACGCGGCTGGCAACCCGTCCCGCCATATTGCTACCATCATCCGGGCAAGCGCAGCAAATGATTGCGCCTGTCCGCGACACGGATTTTATCGACCGACCGCAAATCCTCATGCCCCAGGCCGCTCATCGCCAACTGTTCCATGCGCGCGATGTTCATTGACATTGACAGGCGCCATTTCCCCAAGGTTTCCAGCCCTGCACGACTTCGATTGCGTATGTATGCGATCACTTGCCCTGCATGCTTTGCGAAACGTCTGGACAGGGCTTGTCATCCGGGTTTCCCGCCCTCTGCCGCCCCATCCCGCAACCATAGGGGAGAGAAAGTGTGCGGTGCGATGCAGGTAAACTGGACAGAGGATCGCGGGCTGCTATGCTGGCCGTCCAATATGGACGGTTCTGGGCATGCTGGATCTGGTAAAGCTGGGCAAAGTGCTGGCCCTGGTCGACAGTTCGAACGAGGGGGAGGCCGCTGCGGCCATTGAGAGCGCGCGCCGCCTGCTGGCCCGCGACGGCAAGCGCTTCGCCGATCTGGCCACCATGCTGATGGAAGCGGCCACCCCTGTGCCGGAACCGGTGCCGACGCCGCCCTCATCACCGCCGCCCCCCGCCGCCGCCCAAGCACCCCAGCCGCCACGTCCCGATTTCCGCAGCCGCCGTTCGCAGCCGAGTGTGCCCGATCCGCAGGCGATCCTGGAGCGGCATGGCGACCGCGAGGCGGTGATGGCGCCTTGTTCACGCGAAAAGCTGCTGCGCGCCTCGGTCGCCCGGTGGTCCCAGGCCCATGATGCTCCCAATGAACGCTGGACACGCAGCCTGTCCGGCTGGACCAGCGACAGCCTGCCCCGGCATATGCCACCGGAAATCCGCCGCGCTGTTGAGACCGCCTATTCCCTTCCAACCACGGTCGCCGGCAGTCTGGCCGAACTGGAATATTGGGAGAAACGGGGGTTTGAGATCGCGTCTATGCGCGGCTTGGACGGGACGGTGATCCCCGACGATGTGGAGCCGACGCGGCATCTGGACCTGCCGGCCTATGCCCGGGCCATTGTCATTCGTCGTCTGGTCGAACATGGGCTGCGTGCCGCCAACATCATGGACGCCCTGGCGCGGGCTGAGTATTGGCGGGCTCATAGCGGGCGCGGAAGCTGGGTGGAGGCCGCGATCCTGGCCGATCTGCGTCATCTGGCGGGAATAGACCGGGCCAGCCGCCACAGTGACGGCCAGATTGCCGATATCGCTCAGCCCACCCATTTCCGGACCGCGTCCGAACGCCGGGATGAGGTAATGCGCCTGCTGTCCGACCCGGCCATGGCGGCGCTGCCCGACCGGGAAATCGCGCGGCGTGTCGGGGTGTCGCCACAGACGGTGGGTAATCTGCGTCGCCGGGTCGCCGATGGGTCCCAGGCATCCGGAGGTCCAGTATGAAAAGCGTCCGCCTCTACGGCTTGCTGCTGGCGTTCAGCCTGTTGACACCGGTGTCTGCGGCGGAGGTTGCGCCCTACAGTGTAGCGCCCGGCCTGTTCAATCACGACCGCCCCGGTGACCTTGGACTTCTGCCTGTACCGGGAACGCAGACGTTCACGATTTTCTCCGCCGGCCCTGCTGCGACGGACAAGTTCCATAATGGCGCCGTCCTGATCGCCTTCAAGGGTCGCTTGCATGCGCAATGGCAGGCGTCGCAGCGGGATGAGGATACGCTGGACACCTGGATCGCCCATAGCGTCAGCGATGATGGTGGCCGCACCTGGTCGCCCCCCTCCCCGCTTTCGCCCCCGGCGCAGGTGCCGGGGGAAATGCGGTCCAATGGCGGCTGGTGGACCGATGGCCAGCATCTGGTCGCCTTCACCAATGTCTGGCCGACGGGGTTCCAGTCGGGCGATGGCGGTTACGCCGAATACCGGATCAGCGAGGATGGCCAGACCTGGTTAACACCGCGCCGCGTGACGGGCCGGGATGGCAGGCCGGTGGAGGGCATTATTGAGCAGGACCCGCACGCCCTGCCCGGTGGCCGCATCATCACCGCCTTCCACCAGCGTCCGGGCATGATCGCCGCCCCTTGGTACACGGACGATCCGCTGGCCGTGAGCGGCTGGGTACGTGGGCGGTTCGAGAACCTGCCCCATGAGGGCCGGGTCAGCCGTGAACTGGAACCCAGCCTGTTCCTGCGCGGCGATTGCGCCATCATGGTGTTCCGCGATCAGGCCGAAAGCTTCCGGCAACTGGCGTCCGAAAGCTGCGACCGGGGCGAAAGCTGGACACGGCCAATGTTGACCAGCATGCCCGACGCGCGGGCCAAGCAGAGTGCGGGAAACCTGCCCGACGGAACCGCCTTTCTGGCCACCGCCGTCAGCAATGACAGGATGCGTATCCCACTGGCCCTGACCCTTTCGGCAGACGGGCGTGTGTTCGACCGGTCCTACCTGCTGCGCGGCGCCGATGACCTGCCGCCGTTGCGCCATGCGGGACGGTTCAAACGACCGGGGTACCACTATCCCAAAAGCCTGATCTGGAACGGCTATCTCTATGTCGCCTACAGCACGAACAAGGAGGATGTCGAGGTGACGCGGATACCGCTGGCGTCGCTGGCGCGATAGGGTCCGTCAGGCGATCTCTTCCTCTTCATCCTCTTCCCGAATCAGGGGGGCGGACATTTCGGCCCGCACCTGTTCGATCAAGCTGGCGGCGGTGAAAGGCTTTCCGATGAAGCCGTCCATGCCGGCAACGGCCAGGGCCGGCCAGGCGCGCGACCGGTCTGCTGCCGTCATGCCGATGATGCGGACATGCCGGGCCGGTCCCGGCAGGGCACGAATTCGCCGCGTTGCCGCCGCCCCGTCCATGCCCGGCATCTGCACATCCATCAGGACGGCATCGAAGGGCGTAGCGGCCACGGCCTCTATGGCCTGCTGACCAGACGGTGCCTGAGCGACCCGGTAACCGGCACGGGTCAGAAGGCTGGATACCAGGGTCAGGTTTATATCGCTGTCATCCACCACCAGGATATGCGGCGCCTCGGACGGCGTCGGCGCCGGGCTCGGCGCCTCTGTCACGGGCGTAAGGGACGGCCGTTGTGCCAGGCGGGCCAGGATGACGGACAGCCGGTCCAGCACGGGCTCCACAGCCTCGGTCCAGTTCTCGGCCCCGAACCGCATCAAATCCTCCACCGCGCGGGCCTGTTCACCCAGGTCAGCGGCGCCGACGCTGGCCGCTGTTCCGGCCAGCGTGTGAAGGATAGGCTGCACGGTGGCCGCGTCGCCCGCCTGAATGGCCGTACGCAGATGCAGAAAATCCGCCCCCTGCTGCCGTGCGAAGCTATCCAGCAGCTGCAAGAGCAGATCGGGATTGCCGTCCGACCGCCTCAACGCATCGTCCATATCCAGAATCGGCGGCAGTTCGCGCAGGAAATTGATCAACGGGCGCGGTGTGGCGACGACCGGCGAAGGGGCAGCCGCCCCCTCCCCGTTGCGGCGCGGCAGCCAGGTCAGCAGCGCCTCCACCAGTTCCTCGACCACCACGGGCTTCGTGACATGACCGTCCATGCCTGCTTCGCGGCATTTCTGCCGATCACTTTGCAGGGCATGCGCCGTCATGGCCAGGATGGGCAGGCGCGGCTTGCCCGGTACGGCCCGCGCCTCCTCCCGGATCACCCGGGTCGCCTGATACCCATCCATCACCGGCATCTGGATATCCATCAGGACAAGGTCGAACCGGCCCGCCTTCACCTTGTCCGCGGCCTGACGCCCATCCTCGGCCAGCGTCACATGCATGCCCCACCGGGTCAGCATATCGAACGCCACCTGCTGGTTCAGCGGATTGTCCTCCACCAGCAGAATTTTGCCATCGGCCACGGGGGCCAGCCTTTCCTCTGGGCTAGCGGCGGGCAAAACCGGGCCCCTGCTTTGGGCAAAGGTCTGCCGCAACGCCTCCCGCAGGGCCGTGGGTGTCACGGGTTTGGCCAGGATATTGCGCACCGGCGTGCCCGCTGTCGCCGCAGCCAGTTCGTCCACATCATATGCGGTAACCATCAGCATGGGCGGCGGCGGTGAGGCCGCGGCCATGATGGCGCGACACAGATCCAACCCGTCCATGCCCGGCATCCGCCAGTCAGTGACGACGAGATCGTAACCAGGGCCCCCAACGTCGCCCAGCTTTTCCAGCGCAGCGTCGACGCTTTGGACGCCCTCCACCGCGATACCATACTGTTCCAGCATGCTGGTCAGCACGTCGATGGCGAGTGCACTGTCATCGACCAGCAGTGCCCGCTTGCCCGTCAGATCCACGTCGCTGTGCAGCAGGTCGCCAGACGCAGCGGGGCGCCAGCGCAGCGGCAGGGTGAAATGGAACTGGCTACCCTGACCCACGGTGCTGTCAACGCCGATGGTGCCACCCATCATCTCCACCAGCTGCCGGCTGATGGCCAGCCCCAGCCCGGTACCACCATAGCGGCGGGTGGTGGAACTGTCGGCCTGGGAGAAGCTGATGAACAGGCGTTCCATCTGCTCGGCATCCATGCCGATACCGGTATCCTCCACCTGTACCGACAGGCGCAGCGTCTCATGCTCCACCGCCTCGAACGCGGCGCTTACGGTGACGCGGCCCTCATGGGTGAACTTGATGGCATTGGCGATCAGGTTGCTGAACACCTGCGTCAGACGCAGCGGATCGCCAAGCAGAACGCGTGGTGCTCCTGTCGGTCGGCGCAGGATGAATTGCAGCCCCTGGCGCCGCGCCTCATCGGCATGCAGCGAGGCGACCCCATCCAGCAATTCGTCCAGAAGGAAGTCCACACATTCGATAGTGACGCGCCCCGCCTCGATCTTGGACAGGTCCAGGACGCTGTTGATGATGCCCAGCAGGGATTTGCCGGCCTCTTCGATCTTGGTCAGGTATTCACGGGCCTTGGGCGGCAGATCGGTGCGCAGGGCCAGATAGCTCATACCGATGACCGCATTCATGGGGGTGCGGATTTCGTGGCTCATATTGGCCAGGAATTCCGACTTGGCGCGGCTGGCAGCCTCTGCCGCCAGCTTGGCCTCGCCCAGCGCCTCGGCCAGCCTTTGCAGCTCCGCCTCGCGGCGTCGCGCCTGCGTGACATCGGCATAGGACGTAACGAAGCCGCCGCCAGGCATAGGGTTGCCATGCGCGTCCAGCACGGTCCCATCGGGCCGTGTCAGTTCGAAATGGTGCGGCTCGTCATTGGCGGTGGCCCGCAGCCTTTCATCAATCAGGGGATCGACCCCATCCGGGGCCACAGGCCCATATTCCTCGCGCAGGGCCTTCCAGCGAATGAGGTCCCGCATGCCCACCCCCTGCCGGCACAGGCCGGGCGGCAGGCCATGCATGGCGACGAAGCGCGTATTGAAGGCCAGGACGCGCAGATCGGCATCAAAGGCCACAATACCCTGATCCACCGTGTCCAGGACGGTGGCCAGCATGGTCTCCCGCGACCGGGCCGTCGCGCGCGTTTCCTCCAGCAGGCTGACATCCTGAAAGGTGCGGACCCATTGCGTGACACGGCCGCCATCGCCCAGGACGGGGGCGCTCTCCTCCCGGATCCAGCGGTGACCGCCATCGGGCAGGGTCAACCGGCACAGACGGTTGATGACACCATCGGCGCTGCGCAGCGCGTCCGCCTGCTCCCCCGCCTCCAGCCGGGCAGCAATCAGGTCCGGCAGCCGTTCGGTGGACAACGCCTCGTCATGCGACAAGCCCATCAGGCGCGGCAGGTTGCCGGAGATTTCACATCCGCCGCCCACATCCTCCACCAGCCAGGCCAGATTGGCGACACGCTGCGCGGCCGCCATTCGCTCCTCGCCCCAGCGCAGGGTTCGAAATCCTTCCCAATTGCCACGCAGAAACAGAATCTGGCCCAAGGTCATCAGCAGCATCAGCAGCGATGTGCCCAACCAGATCGGATCGCTGCGGTCGGAAATGCTCAGCACAATGGCCGCCGCCATCATCGGGCCGGCATAGGCGGCACAGGCCTGCGGCACCACCGACAGGGCGGCGTTCGCCCCCACTGCCAGGAAGGCACAGCCGCCCAGCAGCAATGCCTTCGCCTCCAAGGGCGCGCGGGACAGGTAGAACAGCATCATGCCACCCCAATAGAGGCCCATGACGCTGGAACTGAAGATGATGATGCGGATTCGGCGGCGGGACGCTGTGCGCGGCGGCCGCCGTCCCCGGCTGCGCAACAGCCCCTTGATGGCCGGCAGCATCAGCAGCGGCACGCCCAGCAACAGGGGCGTCAGGGCCAGCAGCGAGAAATCGTTCCAAAGGACGATGGCGCCGATCCAGGCCCCCAGCAGGTTCCCCAGGATGATCATGGGCAACTGCCGTACGAAGGCCGCCGACTGCGCGGCCCTTATCGTCTCGTCATCCTGTATGCGATACCAGGGGCTCAACACAGGGGCGTTCCGTCCACAAGAGGGGTGGAACCAAGACCTGATCCTGACGACGCCGGAATCGGCCCGCCATCCTCACCGCTGGATGGTGCTCCACACAGCATAGTATGTCGGGGACCTGGATTCCGCGCAATCGCCCGGTTATCTCCTTTGGTTAGGTCACTGTTGTTTTCAGCCAGCCGTCAGACACCCGTAAATGACGAAAGGCCCGGAACAATGTCCGGGCCTTCTCGTAACCAACTGATTTCACTTCAGGAATGGTGATTCCGGTGGGATTCGAACCCACGACCCCATGATTAAAAGTCACGTGCTCTACCGACTGAGCTACGGAATCATGATCCCGAAGTGGCGCGCACCATAGGCAAGCAGATCGCGTCCGTCAACATGCGCGATGTGGCACCGCACCGTTGATTTTTCGCAGGGCTTCAGGTGGGCTTGTCCGCCCTTTCGGCATCGAAACGAGCCTGGAGACTGGCGGCGACGCGCGGGCTGACGAACTGAGCGATATCACCACCCAGCCGCCCGATCTCCTTCACGAAGCGCGACGAGATGAACTGGTGCTTGTCGGAAGCCATCAGGAAGACGGTGTCCACGGCCGGATTCAGGCGGGCATTCATGCCTGCCATCTGGAACTCGTACTCGAAGTCCGATACGGCGCGCAGACCGCGGATGATCACCGATGCCCCGCAATCGACCGCGAATTTCATCAGCAATTTATCGAAGGGCCGCACCTCGACATTGAAACCCTGTTGCCGCAGCGTCGCCAGTTCACCGGCGACCAGGGCCACGCGCTCCTCGGTGGTATAGAGCGGGCCTTTGCCGGCATTGCTGGCCACGCCCACGATCAGATGATCGACCATGCGGCAGGCCCGCTGGATAATGTCGAAATGACCATTGGTCACCGGGTCGAATGTGCCCGGATAGACGCCGATACGCGAAGCCGCCATGGTCCTCTTCCCCTTCCCCTCAAGGCTCTCTGTGCTGACCGTCGGCCCGGGTCCATGGCCCGCGCACTTTTCCGGTCACCCGCGCGGGTTCCGGGGGCTCTCTCCCCGATACCCGCGCTGATCGTCGTGAACTTACTCGGTCGCGGCAGCCTCGGCGGGGTCGCCACTGGTTTCGGAACCGTCATCCTCCAGACGGGCGACCGACACCACCTTCTCCTCGCCCGACAGGCGGAACAGGGTGACGCCCTTGCTCTTGCGGCCCGTCAGGCGGATGTCATGGACAGGCATGCGGATGACCTGACCGCCATCGCTGACCATCATCAGCTGGTCCGTCTCATGGATGGGGAACACGGCGGCGATGGCCTTGTTGCGGTCACCCATATCCATGTTCCAGATGCCCTGGCCGCCACGGCCCGTCAGGCGATATTCATAGGCCGAGGTGCGCTTACCGAAGCCCTGTTCAGAGACGGTGAGGATCATCTCCTCGCGTGCCTTCATCTCGGCATACTGCTCTTCGGACAAGTCCTTGCCGCTGACCGGCTCGGCGTCCACATCCACCGTATCGTCCGTATCCTCGCCATCGGCGCGGCGTTCCTCACGAGCGCGCTTCAGGTAGGCGGCGCGTTCGTCCATGCCGTAATCGGTATGGTGCAGGATCGACATGCCGATCACCGCATCCCCGTTCGCCAGCTTGATGCCGCGCACACCGGTGGAGGTACGGCCGGAGAAGACGCGCACTTCCGTCACGGGGAAGCGGATGCAGCGGCCCAGATGGGTGGCCAGCAGCACATCATCCTGATCGGTACAGGTGCGGACCGAGATCAGGGTCTCGCCCTCCTCCTCCAGCTTCATGGCGATCAGGCCGTTGGCGCGGATATTCTGGAAATCCGACAGCTTGTTGCGGCGGATATAGCCGGTGCTGGTCGCAAACACGATCTCCAGATCGCCCCAGGTACCCTCATCCTCCGGCATCGGCATGACGGTGGAGATGGTTTCCCCCTCCTCCAGCGGCAGCAGATTGACCAGCGCCTTGCCGCGCGTCTGCGGCGTGCCCTGCGGCAGGCGATAGACCTTCAGCTTATGGACGATGCCCCGGCTGGTGAAGAACAGCATGGGCGTGTGCGTGTTGGACACAAACAGGTCGGAGACATTGTCCTCCGCCTTCAGGTTCATGCCCGAGCGGCCCTTGCCACCACGGGCCTGTGCCCGGTAGGTGGAAAGCGGCACGCGCTTGATATAGCCGCCCTGGGTGACGATGACGACCATGTCCTCGCGCTGGATCAGGTCCTCGATATCGGACTCGAATTCCGACTCTTCAATGGTGGTGCGGCGCGGGGTGGCGAAGCGGGCCTTCATCTCGCCCAGTTCGTTGCGGATCACGTCCAGCAACAGGACACGGTCGGCCAGGATCGCCAGGAAGGTCTTGATCTGATCGGTGACGCCGGTCAGTTCCTCGCCGATCTTGTCACGCTCCAGCCCGGTCAGGCGGTGCAGGCGCAGATCCAGGATGGCGCGGGCCTGGGCTTCCGACACGCGGTAGGTACCGGCCTCCGACAGGCCGCGGCCCGGCTCGTCGATCAGCGCGATCAGCGGGGCCACATCGGCGGCGGGCCAGTCGCGGGCCATCATCTGCTCGCGCGCCGACTGCGGATCGGGCGCGTTGCGGATCAGGGCGATCATCTCGTCCAGGTTGACGACCGCAACCGCCAGACCCACCAAAATGTGGGCGCGCTCGCGGGCCTTGCCCAGTTCGAACTCAGTCCGCCGCGTCACCACCTGTTCGCGGAAGCGGACAAAGGCGGCGATGATGGTCTTCAGATCCATCAGCTCCGGCCGGCCGCCATTCAGCGCCAGGGTATTCACGCCGAAGCTGGTCTGCAGGGCGGTATGGCGGAACAGCTGCGCCAGCACCACCTCGGCCACGGCGTCACGCTTCAGTTCGACCACCACGCGCACGCCGTCGCGATCCGACTCGTCGCGGACATCGCTGATGCCCTCGACCAGCTTTTCGTTCACGCATTCGGCGATGCGTTCCAGCAGCTTGCCCTTGTTCACCTGGAACGGGATTTCGGTGGCGACGATGGCCCAGCGATCCTTGCGGATCTCCTCCACCTCCGTCTTGGCGCGCATGATCACGCTGCCACGGCCCGTGTGGAAGGCCGAGCGGATGCCCGACCGACCCAGGATCAGGGCGCCTGTGGGAAAATCCGGACCCGGAACGATCTCGATCAGCTCATCAATGGAGATGTCCGGATTGTCGATATAGGCCAGACAGGCGTCGATCACCTCCCCCAGATTATGGGGGGGGATGTTGGTGGCCATGCCCACCGCGATACCGCCGGCGCCATTGACCAGCAGGTTGGGGAACTTGGCCGGAAGGACCGTGGGTTCTTCTTCCGACTCGTCATAGTTCGGCTGGAAATCGACAGTTTCCTTGTCGATATCGTCCAGCATGAATTCAGCGACCTTGGCCAGACGGGCCTCGGTGTAACGCATGGCCGCCGCAGCGTCGCCATCCATGGAGCCGTAATTGCCCTGACCGTCGATCAGGGGCAGGCGCATGGAGAAATCCTGCGCCATACGCACCATGGCGTCGTAAATCGCGCTGTCGCCGTGCGGATGGTATTTACCCATCACGTCACCGACGATACGCGCCGACTTCTTGTAGGGCTTGGTACTGTCGTACCCGCCTTCCTTCATCGCGAACAGGATGCGGCGGTGCACGGGCTTGAGGCCGTCGCGAACATCCGGCAAGGCTCGGCTCACGATCACGCTCATCGCGTAATCGAGATAGGATCGCCGCATCTCATCTTCGATGGTGATGGGCGTGATATCGGATGGCAGAGCGGGCGTGGAGGTCACCGAGGGGAACTCGTCATTACGGGTCTACAAAACCAGAGGGCCGGCGGTACCGGCCATCGGGCACCCCTTGTAGCACCATTCGCGGGTGCGAACAACGAAAGGGGAAATCAGGCGATCGCCGCACGCGCATCGCGCCGCGACAGCCACCAGAACCGGGCCATCAAGAACCCGACCGACACGACGCTGGCGATAAAAATCCCTTCGAACAGGCCCAGCACGCCGCGCCCCAGCGGAAAGGCCAGGAACCAGCCGAGCGGCATCATGATGGCGTAATAGCTGATAAAGTGCAGTGCCGTCGGCACCCAGGTGTCGCTGCGCCCGCGCAGGGCCTGCGCCATCACCACCTGTCCGCCATCCGCCACCAGCAGCCAGGCAGAGAAGGCCACCACCGGCGCCGTC
>CALRNG020000064.1:0-11695 GCA_943369495.1 Rhizobium sp. Q54 | reverse complement strand
CGCGTATCAAGGATGGAATCGGGGATTCAAACCGTGCGCGGCGGACGATCGATGCGGATGTAATTGTGCTGCTGCGTGAACTGCGCTGGTACCGGCGCATGCCCACGAGGGATGGGCATATCGGCCAGACTGGCCAGGACCGGCACAATAACCAGCAGATGGCTGGTTGTGTCATGGGCATGGTGGAACCAGCCAACATGTTGCCCGTCAGCCGGCGCTTCGACATGCGGATGGTCGTCGGCACCGGGGCTCCCGTGCCCATCCTCGTGATGCCCCAACTCTTCCACCATCTCATGCGCCATGGTCTCGCCCGTGTGAAACACGGTGAGGCAGAGCAGCAAGGTCATCAAGATGGCGAAGATACGACGCATGGGGTCCACAGGTGACGACAGCGAACAGAAGCGTAACCCGAATGGGATGTTTCAGCCAAGCGGGATTGATCGCAGGCAAAGTTCAATCCCTAGCGGAAGCAAATTTGTCGAAACGCAATGAAGTTCATAGACGGTTGACATCGCCGTGCCCGTCATGCTCCCCCTGCCGCACAGGGGCAATGCGGTAGCCCTGTGAGGCGGCATGCCCAATACCGTTACACCCCAAATCAGGGATTGTATGGCCTGCTCGCCCAGGGCAAGGCTGCCTATCGCCGCAGTCTTGGCATTCAGGCGGAAAGCCTGGAAGGCGAGTTCGAGGCTTGGCGCGACCTCTGGGGGCTATTGGTTCCACTGTCGGTCATTTCGGCGACACATGGTCAGGAAGGTACCCGTTGGGTGACCCGATCCCGGCCGAAGGTCTATAGCATCGCCTGTCCTTGGTTGATCCGGCGCTTCGTGGATCCGGATGCCGTCTTCCTGTTCTGTTCGGTACAGGAGGTCGGCGGGGGCGCCGAGCGGTTCGCCGCCCCACCCTTCGATGTGGGGGACGTGGAGTGGAGCCTCCAGGGCGAGTCCAACATGGCCATGGAGGCGCTGTGCGAAGAGGCGGACATCAGCTTCCTGGCAGGTGACCTGATCGGTGGCTGGACCGAAGTACCCGAACATGCCGTTCGTCGCACACTGGCCGATTTCCATCGTTGAGCATCAATCCTGTACCAACAGACCTGCCGGCTACCGAACCCACCGGTTCGAATTGTAACAGCATCGGGCAAGCAAACGTTTCCCCCAATGCACTACTCGTGGGTCCAGCCAGCATGAAGTGGTGCAGTTGGCCAGAGGGGAAGCCTCGCTCTCAGTCAACCTCTCATCCTGGCGGCGACCTCCAGTTTTCACAGTGTGCTGTGATTGAGGCGCAAGGCATTGCCGACAACGCTAACTGATGACAAAGCCATGGCTGCTGCGGCAATGACAGGCGACAACAGGACACCGAAGAATGGATAAAGCAAACCCGCCGCCACCGGCACGCCGGCAACATTGTAGATGAAGGCAAGGAACAGGTTTTGCCGGATATTCGCCATGGTCGCCTGAGAAAGCCGGCGGGCCCGGACAATGCCCGTCAGGTCGCCCTTCAATAGCGTGACACCGGCGCTTTCAATGGCGACATCTGTCCCCGACCCCATGGCGATGCCAACGTCGGCTGCCGCCAGGGCCGGCGCATCATTGACCCCGTCACCCGCCATGGCCACGACCTTGCCTGCCCGTTTCAGCCTTTCCACGACGGCACTTTTGCCGTCGGGCAGCACTTCGGCCTCCACTTCCGTGATGTCCAGCCGGCGCGCCACAGCCTCGGCGGTGGTCCGATTGTCGCCGGTCAGCATGACGACGGCGATCCCCGCCGCCCGCAACGCAGCCAGGGCTTCGGGCGTGGTCTGCTTGACAGGGTCGGCGATGGCGAAGATGCCGGCCACGGTGCCATCGACCGCGATGAAGATCGCCGTTGCGCCGTCGCGGCGCAGGGCATCGGCGTCCGCATCCAACGCGGCACTGGAGATGCCGATTTCATCGAGGAAACGGGAATTGCCCAGAGCGATCCGTTTCCCCTCCACCGTGCCGACAGCCCCTTTGCCGGTGGGACTGTCGAAATCCATGACCGCCGGGATCGCCAGGCCACGTACCTCCGCCGCGTGGACGATCGCCAGCGCCAGGGGATGTTCCGATGCGCGCTCCACCCCCGCCGCCAACCGCAGCAACGTATTCTCCGTCTGTCCGGAAACCGTGACTATGGCCGTGACGGTCGGCTTGCCTTCCGTCAGAGTTCCAGTCTTGTCGACGATCAGGGTATCGATCTTCTCCATTCGCTCCAGCGCCTCGGCGCTGCGGATCAGCACGCCCATTCCGGCGCCGCGTCCGATGCCGACCATGATCGACATGGGGGTTGCCAGACCCAGCGCGCAGGGACAGGCGATGATCAGCACGGACACGGCCGCAATCAGGCCATGGGCAAATCTTGGCTCCGGTCCCCACACGGCCCAGATCAGAAAGGAAATCAGCGCCACCAGCAGCACGACAGGGACGAACCAGCCTGAAATCTGATCGGCTATGCGTTGGATCGGGGCGCGGGAACGCTGCGCGTCGGCCACCATCTGCACGATCCGCGACAGCATGGTATCGCGCCCCACCTTCTCCGCGCGCACAATCAGCGCACCGCTCTGGTTCAGCGTACCGCCGATGACCGCATCGCCCGCGGCCTTGGTGACGGGCAGGGATTCACCGGTCACCAGAGATTCATCCACGGCTGACCGCCCCTCTTGCACCGTGGCGTCAACGGGAACCTTTTCGCCGGGTCGCACGCGCAGGCGGTCGCCCACCACGATGTCGGCCAGCGGCACTTCTTCCTCTCCGCCATCGGCCCGCAGCAGCCTTGCCGTCTTCGGTGCCAGAGCAAGCAGGGCCTTGATGGCGCCAGATGTCTGCTCGCGGGCCCGCAGCTCCAGTACCTGTCCCAGAAGCACCAGCACGGTGATCACGGACGCCGCTTCGAAATAGACGGCGACCGCCCCCTCAGCATCCCTGAAGGCGTCGGGAAAGACAGACGGCATGAGCGTCGCCAGCACGCTGTAAGCCCAGGCCACGCCTGTGCCCATGGCGATCAGAGTGAACATGTTGAGGTTGCGCGTGCGCAGAGAGGCCCATCCCCTTTGGAAGAACGGCCACCCCGCCCACAGTACGACCGGCGTCGCCAGTGCAAACTGTATCCATATCGAGGCCTGCAGCGGCAGCAGATGATGCAGGCCGGGGAAGAGGTGCCCACCCATCTCCAGAAGGAAAACCGGCAGAGTCAGGCCCAGGCCGATCCAGAAGCGCCTTGTCATATCCAGAAGCTCAGGACTGGGACCCGTGCCGGTGCCGGCCACCAATGGTTCCAGCGCCATGCCGCAGATCGGGCAGGTACCGGGATGATCCTGGCGGATTTCCGGATGCATCGGGCAGGTGAAGATGGTGCCCGGTGCCGCTGCCTGCGCCGCCACATGTCCGGCCACATACCGACCGGGCTCCGATAGGAACTTCGTGCGGCAACCCGCGCTGCAGAAGTGATATTCCTGGCCATTATACTGAGCATGATGGGCGGAAGCCGCCGGATCGACGGTCATGCCGCAGACGGGGTCCTTCACCGCGCCCGCCGACTGTCGCTGCCCGTCACCTGTTGCAGGCCCATGGTGGTGGTGATGTGCATCATGTGACTGGGTCATGATCGTTCTCCTGAAGCCGGATCAAGGTTGGCGACGCTCAAACAAAATGGTCCTTCCCGGCGCGAAAAGCAGAATGTCGTAGGGTTCGACCGCGCCAGTCTCCATGCCGGGCGCACCCTGCGGCATGCCGGGCACTGCCAGGCCGATCGCCTGCGGCCGTTCCTTCAGCAGCCGTTTGATCGCATCGGCGGGGACATGGCCCTCCAGCACATATCCCTCCACCTCGCCGGTGTGGCAGGAGGCCAGCGAGGGTGTTACACCCAGCCTGGATTTCACAGCGTCCATCGCGTCGGTCACCGTCACATCCACGGCAAAACCGGCGGTCCGCATATGATCCACCCAGGCACCGCAGCAGCCGCAGGTCGGCGACTTCCAGACCTTCATCCGGGGCTGTGCGGCGGTGGCGGCCGGCAAACCGGTAAGATGCAGGCCGGCAAGGAACACAAGAAAATCCCTGCGCTTCATGACAATCTTCCCTCCTGTCAACCCGCTGTTACCAAGCGATCGCCATCTGCTTTCAGCACCCGAAATCATCATAGGCAATCTGATCGCGAGAGACGCCGGCCTTGCGCAGCATTTCCAAGGTCGCCTTCAGCATAGCCGGTGGCCCGCAGATCAGAAAATCACAGGATTTGAGATCGCGATGGCGGGACAGATACTGGTTGCGCACGACATCGTGGATCATGCCTTTGGGCCCCTTCCAGCCATCGGCCAGGTCCGGGTCCGACAGGGCGACGGTCCAGGTGAAGCCGCCATGTTGCTGCTGCAACCGTTCGAACTCCTCCCGATAGAGGATATCGCGGGCCGCGCGCGCGCCGTACCAGAAGGAGATGCGGCGCGTCGTTTTCTTGCGCAACAGCTCGTCGCGGATGATGGCCCGCAGCGGGGCCATTCCGGCGCCGCCGCCGATCACCACCAGTTCAAGATTGCTGTCGCTGGCAGCAAAGCTTCCAAACGGTCCGAATATCTGGACATCATCGCCAGGACGCAGGCCGAACATGAAGGCGGAACCCGCGCCGCACGGCAGGGCGGCAGGATCGGGAGACGGCATGAAACGGACATTCAGCACCAGTTCGTCCGGCAGTTCACCGGGGAAGGTGGCCATGGAATAGGACCGGCGGATGCCGCCCTGATGGCGCAGAACATCCGGCAGCCCGAGGCGCTGCCAATCCCCCTGCCATCCTTCCGGCACTTCGAACCGGTCCCGCCCGGTCGCGTAGGCCGGCACAGCCACCTGGATGAACTGCCCGGCATGGTAGGCGGGTGCCGCACCATCGGGCAGGCGCAGCCGGATCTCCTTGATCAGGGGGCTGAGATAGCGGACGCTGCCGACCTTCGCGGCATATCCGCGGCTGTGCAGGGCTTCCTCGGGCACGGTGACCACAGCATCCGCCGTCACAGCATGACGGCAGGCCAGGCGGTACCCCCGCTCCAATTGCTGTTTCGGTATGTGCAGACGGTCGGCATCGGTAACCGGTGCCTCACGCGACAATGTCACCCGGCACAGACCGCAACTGCCCCCGCCCCCGCAATTGGAGGGCAGCACCACCCCCGCACCCGCCAGCGCGTCGAAATAGGTTGCCCCCTCCGGCAGGTCCTGCGTGCGGCTGGAGCCTGAACTTGTCCGCAAGGTCACGGCCACGCCCTGCCCGCGCAGGCGCCGGAAATGCCGGGCAAGGTTGAAATCATGGCGGCCGAAGCTGTCATAGACCAGGAACAGGCCGGAGACCGACAGCCACAGGGCCGCCACCGCCGCCAGGATGATCAGCGGATGGTTGAAACTTTCCCGCTCCGCATAATCCATGATGTGCAGCATCCAGGCGATATCCCAGAGCCGCCAACTGTCATTGCGCCGCTCCAGGACGCGCCCCGTCTCTGCGGAGACGTAGAGCGTGGTGTGTTCGGCGTCTGCGAAGGCGATCCGCCATATCGGCCCTTCATGCTTGCGGGTTTCCAGGTTCGGGCCGGCCAGGCGTTCGACACCGGCGATGCTAGCGGTTCCCGCATAATCCTGCCCGGCGATGTCACGCGCCAGTTGTTCGGTGATTTCGACCCGCGATCCATCGGTCGCGGACAGAAGGCGCACACCATGGGCGCTATGCACCTCATAGACGAAGCTCCCGGCCAGCGGTCGAAGACGCAGGGCGTTGACCGGACCCGCCAGCCTGTCCCTTATCTCGGCCAACGACAGGGCAGGCGCTTCGGCCGGCAATGTCGGGGGGGTGACGCTGCGCCGCGTATGCTCGCCGCTGACAGCGTGGTGGTCGATCAGGGCCATGGTCGCCCCGCTCAACGCCCACAGTGCGAACTGGACGCCCATCAGCAGCCCGACCCATTTATGGAACCAACGGAATGTCTGAAGCATCGCGGTTCCCCTCAACGCGCGGCGGCCGCGCGGCGGCGGCGGAAACTGTAGAAAAGCAGCCAGACGCCACTGATCATGACGATGGAGGCGGCAATCGTGGCCACCCGGACCAGCGGGTTGTTCACATCCTCGCGCTCCGCATAATCCATGATGTGGAACATCCAGACGAAATCGAAGGTGCGCCAGAGATTGTGCCGGCGGGCCAGCAGATCGCCCGTGGCGGGTGAAAGATAGAGCGTGTGGTCGTTCCAGCCTTCGAACCGCACCTGCCAGACCGGCGCGGCACGGCCCCGGATCTCCGATGGCGCCTCCGCCAGCAGGGTGACGGAACCGACCGCTGCCTTGCCTTTATAGAGCGTGCGGGCCACAGCTTCCGCTTCCCTATCGGAAAGCGACGGACGTTCTGTACCGGTCACGGCATTGACCAGTGCGACGCCGCCGCCATGCTCCACCACGTAATACGGTTCATTGAGCAGCGACTTCAGCCGGACGGAGCGGATATCGCCATAGGCCTGCTGGACCTGGTTGATGTCCACGCGCACCCGGTCCAGGGCCAGGGGCTGCTGGGGGCCGTGCAGATGGACGAAATGGTCGCCATGGATGATCTCGATGGGAACGACGACCATGTAAAGACCGCTGACCGCCCAGATCAGGGCCTGAATCCCGATCAGCAGGGCCAGCCATTTATGCGTCTTCCGGGCAATCGAAGCGGGGCGCATTCATGCCTCCAGAACAGTGCGAAGGATGCCCGCCGCCCCGCCCGGGTGGAGCGGGACGGCGGGTGGAAAATCAGAAACTGTAGGTCAGGCGGACATAGCCCCGACGCCCCAGCAGGTCATAGGTCATGGTATCGGTATTGCCATCCGTCCAGCTTTTGATGAAGGGCGCATCCCGGTCGAACAGATTGTCGATGCCCACCGCGACACGGGCACCGTCCACCACCTCATAGCTGGCCTGGAGATTGTGGTAGAAGACATTGGGAGTGCGATAGCCGATCTCGGTCGGGGCCGCGTTGAAATCGGTCGCCTTGCCGATCCACTGCACCGACCAGGTGGCGTTCCACTGCTCGTCCGACACCGTGCCGGACAGGGTGGAGCGCCAGTGCGGGAAGCCGCCATTGCCGCCGCCGATATGCCCGTCGAAGATGATCGGGGCCGCCCCCTGGAACGGGGTGATGGTATATTTGTCCAGCCAGGTGGCATTCCAGTCCAGCGCCACGCCCAGATCGGCCAGCTCGAACTGGTACAGCAGGCCGAAATCGACGCCGCGCATCTTTTCCCGGCCGGTATTCACCGGTTGGGCCGACAGGAAGTTGATTTCCCCGGTCAGCGTGTTGCGCGTGAAATGCTGCGACCCACAGAACGGATGGTTCAGGCCCGCCGCATTGTAGCAGACTGACAGCTTCGTCGATCCGGGGATGGAGCGGATGGCATCCTTGATGCGGATATCGAACAGGTCGGCCGTCAGGGTCAGGCCATCCGCGAATTCCGGCTGGATCACCGTGCCGATGGTGAAGCTGTCGGAGGTCTCGGGCTTGAGGTCGCTGTTGCCGCCCACCGTGGTCAGGATGGTGTTACCCAACTGGCGGAAGCCGGCGGGTACGCCGCTGGCCCGGCAATTGGCCGCTACGGTGGAGGTCGCCGGCAGGGCGGCGTAGTTGGAACAGGGATCGGTGGTGGTCAGGTTGCCTTCCGACACGCCGCCGAACAGTTCCGGCACATTGGGAATGCGGAAGGCCGTACCATAGGTGGCGCGCAGCCGTACACCGTCGATGACCTGCCAGTCCAGGCCGGCCTTGTAATTGTCGGCGCTGCCGAACAGGTCATAGTCGGAATAGCGGGCGGCCGCGTTCAGTTCCAGCCGCCGGGCGAAGGGCAGATCGGATAGCAGCGGAACCTGGAGTTCCAGATAGGCCTCCTTGGCCTTCACCCGGCCGGCGATCGGGTCCTGCTGATTGGTGTTGGCGATGCCCAGCACGGTCAGCGCATCGGGATCGCGCCAGCCCTTGTCCTTGCGCCAGGCCACGCCCGTGGCGAAGCCGACATTACCGGCCGGCAGTTCGAACAGCGACCCGCTCAGGTCGAAAGTGCCGCTGATCTGCTCGTTCCCGCCGCTGTCGCGGCTGGTATAGAGGATGTAGTCCAGGACCTGGGGTGTCAGGTCACCAGCCCCCAGATAATCGCCACAGGGAATGGCGGCACCGGCGGCAGCACTGCAGACGGCGGAATTGAGCGTCTGGCGCACGCGGTCCAGGTTGGCGACGTTGGTCGACCCGTCCACGCCCTTGTTGCGGCCCCAGTTGAAAGCGGCCTCCCAGCGCCAGCCATTGGCGAAACGCCCGTCCAGGCCGACCACGGTGCGCCAGGTATCCACATCCTGATAGAATTCGCGGGGGCCAGGCTCAGCCAGGCGGCGGCCCTGGATGGTCAGGGTCTGGCCCGTGGGATTGGTCGGGTTGTTGGCGGCGACCGTCAGGTTGCGCAGAGTACCCGGCGTGGCGATCTGATCGGATTGCCGGTTGGTGAACATCAGTTCGGAGAACAGCCGCACCTCGTCCGACAGGTTCAGGTGGCCGAACATGTTAGCGGAAAAACGCTCGATCGGATTGACCGCATTCAGGAACGGGTTGGAGTTGAAATTATGCTTGGCCCCGGAGTAGGGCTCGTAGAAATTGCCGTTGCCGCCCGGTGTCTGGTTGAAATTGATGCTCTGGCCGTTGGGCAGCAGCGCACGGCCGCCAACGGTGGACGAGCTGCCCACGCAGACCAGTTGCCCGCCGCTTTCGCCCAGACCGCAGGGCTCCCGGTCGGCCAGATTGACCGCTTCGGACTTGTAATAGCTGAAAGTGGCGACCATCGATCCCTTGTCGCCGGACGTGCCCCAGGTCAGGTCGGCACTCTTCTCCTCGCCATCCCCCTCGTCGGTGATGCCATATTTGGCCGACACCTCGACCCCGTCGAAATCGGTACGGGTGACGATGTTGACCACGCCGGCCACGGCATCGGCGCCATAGATCGCCGATGCGCCATCCTTCAGCACGTCGATGCGCTGAATGACCGATACCGGGATCGTGTTCAGATCGGGCGCGGAATTGGCCCCCGTGCCGCCGGCCACGACACGGCGACCGTTCAGCAGCACCAGCGTCCGGTTAATGCCCAGGCCGCGCAGATTCACCTGCGCCGTGCCATAGCCGTTATTGGCCCAATAGGCGTTGGTCTGGTTGCCCGCGAAGCCGGCGCTGGACGGCAGGCGCTGGAGCAGCGTTTCCACGCTGGTGACGCCGGTATTCCGGATGGCCTCCGCCGTCAGGACGGTGGCCGGGCCCACGCCCGTGATGTCCTGGCGTGCAATGCGGCTGCCCGTCACCACGATCTCTTCGAGAGCGCGGCTGTCCTGCGCCTGTGCCGGCGCGGCCAGCACGCCCGTGGCGAGCGCGGTGGCAATGAAGAGGTTCCCCGTTGCTTTTGTCATGATCTGAAGTCCCTGTTCCAGAGGGCGAAGGACCCATGCCGTGATCCGCATCGGCGGACGCATGCGGCAAAGCGGGTCACTCCGCTTGCAGAATCAAAGTGAATCCCCAATCCATCCGGTTCCCGCCGCGACTCGAAAAGGAGAAGCGACGTGGATATTCCTGCGGATATCGGCCCGTTTATTTTAAATATCCGGGACGTTTCCTGTTTATCGGGCTATTTTCAGGCACAATTTTGCTCACCACGCTGATTTATTCAGCATGCCGATGCAAAGGCTGTGCATGGCGATGATCGCAGCAAAGCCGGATTTGGATGGAGGTTTATTGCCCGGGTGGAATCCGGGCGGGACGATACGCACAAGGCGCACCTGTCCAATGTTCAGCCGGCAACCGGTGGTCGAAGGTCGGGCGCATGGCGGATACCCACCATTACGGCTGCTTCCACCGGCTTGCGGCTGCTATTCTCCGGCGCGGGCAACACCATCGCCGCGCCCGATGGCAGGCCCGCAAGGGCGGTCAGGCAATGGATCACGCCGCAGCAGGCGCCGCCATCGGTACAGTCGATGGGGCATTCCCCGTCCGCCTGCATGTCGCTGGCCATGGCCAGACGGTGATGATCCAGGCCGCGCAACGGCGCCGCCTGATCATGGCGATCTTCGATGGTGGGATAGTTGTGGACTGCGTTAGCGCTAGCCGAACCGGAAATGACGAAGACAAGCACCATGGTCAGGACGGCAAACCCGACCAGGCACAAGCGTCGCATCATTTCCATTCTGTCCGCCAAGTCCCGCCCCCAGGCTGGATTGAACTTAGGCCAATGAGTACAAAGGGATGTTAGACTGCCACTCATGCAGCGTCAACAGCATGGGTGACTTTTCCGTGACAGGCCGGTCCCTTTGGGAAGGGGCCGGCCTGTCCGGTATCAGAACCAGAACCGGATACCCGTCACGAAGGAGAGCGAACCCGGGTCCTCGCCATCGGCACGGGCCAGGCGGGCGGTGCCGCCCAGCTTGCGTTCCCAGTTGACGCCGACATAGGGAGCGAACTCCTTCACCAGTTCGTACCGCAGGCGCAGGCCCAGCGTGATGTCGGTGAAGCCGCGTCCAGTGTCCAGTTCCCGCACGCGCCGGGCCGACGCATTGGCCTCCAGGCTGGGCTGCAGGATCAGCTTTTGGGTGATCAGCAGTTCATATTCGGCCTTCAGCCGGGCGGAGATGTCCCCGTCCTCGCTGATGAAGGCCTGGGCATTCACCTCGAAGAAATAGGGGGCAACACCCTTGAAGCCGACCACACCATAGCTGGTTTGCGGCCGGGGACGCATGTCATGGCGGACACCTGCCTGCACGTCCCAGAATTCCGACCACATCCGGCTGTAGAGAAGCTGGAATTCGGCCTCCTCCACACCGTCGCCCGCCGGCTTCTCGCCTTCGGTGTTGAACCAGACCTTCTCTGTATCACCGCCATACCAGCCCTGGGCCTCCCATTTCAGGACGTTGCGCCCGTCCTGCCAGCGGTTCTCCAGATGATCGACCTTGAAAGTGCCGATCAGGGGCAGATGGTCATGGTTGGTAACGTGTGCATGATCTTCCGCCGCTCCGGCGTTGGCAACGCCCAGCACAAGGATGGCGGCCAGCGCCGCCGGCTTGCATATCGCTTTCATCTCGGCGTCCCTTCAAAGACTTGCGGTCTTCGGCGAGACGATGAAGCGCGTCATCATGCCGGAAGCCATGTGATAGAGCAGGTGGCAGTGGAAGGGCCATTCGCCGGGCTCGTCCGCCGTGAGTTGCACGGATGTCGATTGGCCCGGCGGCACCAGGACGACATGCTTTCTGGGCATGCGGTCGGTCTGGCCATTCTCCAACTCCATGAACATGCCGTGCAGATGCATCGGATGCGCCATCATGGTCGTGTTCACAAAGCGGATGCGTACCCTGTCACCATAAGCAACGCGGATCGGCTCGCCCTGGTCGAACTTCTGCCCGTTCAAGGTCCAGATGTAACGCGACATCATGCCAGTCAGTTGCACCTCGATTTCATGCGTCGGCTGGCGCAGGTCCTTGGATTTGGTCAGGGATTTCAGATCGTCGTAAGACAACGCCTTCATCCCCATGGGCGTGGCGGCATCGGCCCAACCCAGCGGTCGTCCCTGGCTGGCTGCCGTCATGTCGCCATGGTTCATCCCCGCCATGCTGGCATGGTTCATCGCGCCAGGAACCATTCCCGGCATGTCCCCGTGACC
>CALRNG020000063.1:0-11712 GCA_943369495.1 Rhizobium sp. Q54 | reverse complement strand
GTGAGGCCACCGTGAAGGGGCTGGAACTGGAAGGCAGCATCCTGCCGACCGAAGGTCTGGAAATCCGCGGTGTCCTGGGCTATCTCGACGCCAAATATGACAAGTTCGAAGCGGACACCGATTTCGACGGGGATATCGATATCGACTTCTCCAACCGCCCGCTGAACCGTGCGCCGAAATGGCAATGGACGCTGGATGCTACCTACACCATGGATCTGGCCGATAAGGGCGAGATCCTGTTCAACGGCGCCATCCAGTTCGAGGATGAAAACGGCTATGTCTATTCCGATGTCAGCCCGGAATTTGACAGCAAGCTGGTCAAGAAGACCCTGCTGAACGCCGCCATCACCTGGCACGATGCCGACGGCCGCTACACGGTTCAGGCCGTGGGCCGCAACCTGACCGACAAGCGCTACAACACCGCCACCAACGTGGTCGGCTCGCTTTGGACCTTCTCCACCTACGGCCCGCCCCGCTATTACGGCCTGACGCTGGGGGCGAAGTTTTAAGGATTGCCGTTGAGGCGTGAACTCCCGTGAGGCGACCTGGGGGGCTGGTACGAACCGGTCCCCCTTTTCTTTTGGGTTGGATGGTCCATAATGACCAATGTAGTCACTATATGGAGGGGGCCATGCGAGAGATACAGCTGCGCGAGGCGAAGGCGGGACTGTCGGCCCTGGTCGATCAGGCTGTGAACGGCGAGGTGGCGATGATCACCCGCCATGGTAAGCCGCAGGCCGTGCTGCTGGGCATGGCGGAATGGGAACGGCTGAACCGCATTCCCTCCTTCGCCCGCCTGATGATGGCCTGCCCGCTGGAAGAAGATGATCTGCCGGCGCGCAACACCGCACCGGGGCGGGAGGTTGATCTTTGAGTACAGGCACGCGTTTCCTGGTGGATACCAACATCCTGTCGGCTCTGTCGCCGGGCAAAGAGATGGATCACGCGATGGTCGGGTGGTTCGAAGTGCATTCCGACCGACTGTTCCTATCGACCGTCACCATCAGCGAGATCACGGCGGGCATCGCCAAATGTCGGCGACGCGGCGCTGTTCAGCGTGCGGCCGCGCTTGAAAGCTGGCTGGACGCTATCATCGTCACCTATGGCAGCCATATCCTGCCATTCGACGTGGGCGCTGCGCGCCACGCGGGTCTTCTGCACGACAAGGTGCGCGCCGCCGGGCATGAGCCAGGCTTTGCCGATGTCGCCATCGCCGGGACCGCCGCCCACCACGCCATGTCGGTCCTGACCCGTAATATCAAGGACTTCCGGCATTTCGGGATTGACGTGATCAATCCCTTTGACAGCCTCACACCACGTTGAAATGCTCCGGCACACCGCCGGGCCAGACGGTGCCCCACATCTGCATGCCGCCATCGATGGTCAGCATCTCACCGGTGATGAACTTGCCCGATGGTGCGACCAGATAGACCACGCCCTCCGCCACGTCCCAGGCATTGCCCATGCGGCGCATCGGGTTGGTATCGGCAAAGCGCGCGGTGGCTTCCGGCGGATAGACATTGAAGCCTTCGGTGGCCACCGTGCCTGGGGCCACACAATTGACCCGGATATTCAGCGGCGCCCATTCGGTGGCCACACTCTTGGACAGATAGATCACGCCGGCCCGCGCCGCGCAGGTATGGGCCGCCTGCGGCATGCCGCGTTCGACATAGGCGACGATATTGATGATGGACCCGCTCTCGCCCCGGTCGCGCCAGCGGCGGGCGGCGGCTTGCATCATGTGCCAGGTGCCGTTCAGGTTGGTGTCGATGACGGCGTTCCAGCCCTTCTTGGAAAAGTCGATGGCCGCCTGCGGGAACTGCCCGCCGCCATTATTGATGACATGGTCGATGCGCCCGAACTCTGCGATGGTGCAGTCCATCAGTGCGTCCACCTGATCGGGGTCGCGGATGGTCATGGGCATGATGGCGATATCGCGGCCGAGATGGCGGCGGATGCCGTCGCGCGTCTCAGCCAGCTTTTCCTCCCGCCGGCCACAGATCATGACCTTGGCGCCCAGGCGCGTGAACAGATAGGCCATGGCCTTGCCCATGCCGCTGCCCCCACCCGACAGCACCACCACCTGATCCTGCAAAAGATCAGGGCGATAGACGGTGGGCAGGCTGGCCAGCTCTTCCTCGCTGAAGCCCCATTGTCTGGTTTCGGTCATGGCTTACCCCTCCAGCCGCCCGATGATGGCGACCGATGTAATGTTGCGATTGGGCAGGCCGCCCAGATTATGGGTCAGGCCCAGGCGCGGGTCAGGCAATTGCCGTGCGCCCGCGCGGCCCTGAAGCTGCAAATAGATTTCGTAGACCATGCGCAGGCCCGTGGCCCCGATCGGATGGCCGAAACACTTCAGGCCGCCATCGATCTGACAGGGGATCTTGCCATCGCGGTCGAAGAACCCGTCCATGACGTCGGCAACGGCCCCGCCTTCAGGCGACAGGCCCAGATCCTCCATCACCACCAGTTCGGTGACGGAGAAGCAATCATGCACCTCGATCAGCGACAACTCTGCCCGTGGGTCCCTGATCCCCGCCTCCTCATAGGCGCGCCGGGCCGCGATGCGGGTGGTCAGCGTATAGGACCCGTCCCAGGACCCATGCGCCAGCTCTACCCCGTTGCTGGGGGCGAGCTGCAGGGCCTTCACCGTCACCGGGTTGGTCTTGCCCAGCGACCGGGCGATCTCCGGCGTGGTGACGATGGCACAGGCCGCGCCATCCGATACGCCGGCACAATCAAACAGGCCCAGCGGGTAGGCCACCATGCGGGCATCCAGCACTTGGCTTTCGGTGATGGGGTTGCGCAGATGCGCCTTGGGGTTCAGGGCACCGTTGGCGTGGCTTTTCACCGAGATATGCGCCATGGCACGTTTCAGGTCGGCCATGTCCGTCCGCGTGCGCGCGGCATAGGCGGCCCCCAACTGCGCAAAGCCGCCGGGGGCCGTATTCTGCGGCAGCCAGAGGTCCTCAAAGGTGCCTTTGGTGCGTTCCGGTAGGCCGCCGAAGCCGGTATCCTTCAGCTTTTCCACACCCATGGCGATGGCGATGTCGCACGCCCCAGCCGCCACGGCATAGACCGCCCCGCGCAACGCCTCCGTGCCTGTGGCGCACAGGTTTTCCACCCGTGTGACGGGGATGTTGGGCAGGCGCAGCGCCATGGAGAGCGGCAGGGCCGATTTGCCCACCGACTGTTCATCAAAGAACACGCCCATCCAGCCGGCCTGGATATCGGATTTCTGGATGCCGGCATCGGCGATGCATTCCTGGAACGCCTCCAGCATCAGATCGTCGGGTCCGGCATCCCAGCGTTCGCCGAAGCGCGAACAGCCCATGCCGATAATCGCCACCTTGTCGCGGATACCCTTGGCCATGATCAGGCCCCTCCCTGCGGTGTGGCTTTCCAGAAGTAGCGGCGAAAGCCCCGCTTCTCGTCATCATCCTTCAGGCGGAAGACCAGTCGTAGGGCCAAGCCCACCGACAATTGCCCCGCCTGGATGTCGGTGAATTCCATCATCACATTGGCGCCATTGGCGAACTGGACATTGCCATAGGCCAGCGGCGGACACGGGGTGAAGCCCAGCCAATCCTCGGTAAAGGTCTTCACCACTGCCGGTTCATCGGCCAGCCGCAGCGGCTCCTGCGTGTCGATGGCCCCACAGGCCGGGTTCACACAGGCGCGGGTACGCGGAAACTGCACACAGCCACAGGCCGTACAGCGCCCGCCCGTCAGGCCATTGACCATGTCGCGCTTGCGATAGGCCACCGTGTGGGCCGTGCGCTTGTCATGTTCGGCCCGCATGCCGAAATGGATATCGACCATCCCGGAAAAGGAGATGTGCTTCAGATAGCTGATCTCCGCCTGCCGCCGCGACAGCCAGCCGGCAACCCCCGTGGCGGGGATAAAATCGGCCAGCGCCGGCGTCGTGCGCAGCAGGATGGCATCCGCCCCCTGACCATAGCCAACCAGCAGGATGACCCGCCCCGGCGGCGTGCGGCCCAGGATATCGGCCAGCATCAGCAGCGCATGCGCCGCCCCGGTATCACCCACACTCGCGGCCAGCGGATCAACCACGCTGTCGGGGCGCAGGCCCAGCTTTCCGGCCAGGGTCGCCTGGATCTTGGCCATGGTGCCGGGCAGGATGAAATGATCCACCTGATCGGCGCTGATCCCGGCCTGGGAAAGGGCACCCTTCACGGCGGCGGGCACGATCTTCAGATAGCCTTCATCGCGCGCCCACCGTTCCTCCAGAACGTAATCGGCGGTCTCCCCCTCGGCCCGGTAATGGTCCACCAGATCACGGAAGACGCTGTGACCGGACAGGAACTCGGCAATCACCCCCGGCCCCGACCCCACCGTGACGGCGGCGGCCCCATGGCCATAGCTGAAATCCTGCACGGAACCCGGCCGCGCCAGCCGGCGGTCGGCGGCGGTCAGCAACGTCGTGCCCGTCTGTTCAAATGCCGACAAAAGCGCGCTGGTGCCGGCCCGCAGGCTGCCCGTCGCATCGGCGGGACGCGTGGTCTCCGCCAGACCCAATGCATCGGTGATCAGGCCGGCATTGGACCGGTCCTGAAAGGGCAGGGTGGTGGAGGCGAAGACCAGCCGGTCGGGGGCAAGGGGACGGGCGGACAAGAGGTCGCGCGCCGCCTCCACCGCCATGGTCAAACTATCCTCGTCCCAGTTGGCGACGGCGCGTTCGCCCTTCGCGTTGGCGGCAAGGTTGGGGTCCAGCCAGTCCAGCGCCGCCGCCATCGCCTTTCGCGACAGGCGCAGGCGGGGGATATAGGCGCCAAAGCCGGTGATGCCGATCGGGTGTTGGGTCACGGGGATGGACCTTTCGGAAAGTACAACCGGTGTTCCCTCACCTTCCCAAGCCCTGGCGGGCTTGGGGCCCCTCCCTCTCCCGCGAGCGGGCGAGGGGCGATATTTCCACCCCTCGCCCACGAAGGTGGGAGAGACAGCCCCCGCCCGCGTCAGCGGGTGGGAGGGTGAGGGAGAGACATGTCAGAAAAACTAAGCCGCCTGCGCCGCCTCGATAAACTTGCCCAGCACCTGCGCGACCCGCAGATGGTCGGGCACCGCGTCGCCGATGCGGCGGTCCAGTTCTTCATGCCAGTGGTAGATGCGGCGTTCCTGATAGTTCAGCGAAATGCCCGTGAAGCCGCCGCTTTCCACCGATTTCTGGATGCTGTCGGCGAACTGCGTATCCTCTTCCAGGATACGGTCGAAATTGGAGATGCGGGTTTCCCAGATTTCCGGCCGCGGACCATCGCCCCAATCGGGGGAGAACCAGCAGACCTCGATATACATGCGCCTGATATCGATGGGCCAGAACACGATGAAGGGCATGCCCGTGGGGGCCGGCGGCACCACGATGTTGGGATAGACATTGATCGACACATTGGCCGTGCGCGCGATTTCGCCCACGGTCGGAATGTCGGGCAGGCCCTTGGTGCCGGGGTCCTGCCAGCCGGGCCGGCGGTTGGGCGTGACCATGCGCGAATGGCCGCCGGGCCACAGTGTCATGAACGACCCGCGATGGTCCAGGAACCGGTCCACCGTATTCTGGTGGATGGATTTCAGGTGATAGACCTCCAGGAACGCATCCAGCAGCACCTTCACATTGCATTCCACGACCACCCCATGCCGGTCGGCCAGGCGCAGGTTCTGCGGCTGAAACTCCGACAGGTCGGGCACGACGGGGGCCAGATAGTCCATCAGCGGTCCGGCATTTTCATCCATGTTGATGAAATGCCAGTTGCCGAAATTCTCGCACCGCACCTCGATCAGCGATTTGCATTTCAGGTCCAGCCCGACAAAATCCCGCTTGTCGCGCAGGTTGATCAGGTCGCCCTTCAGGTTATAGGTCCAGCCATGATAGCCGCAGACCATGCCGCGACCCTTGCCCTTTTCCTCCGTCACCACGGGGGCGCCGCGATGGCGGCAGGTATTGTAGAAACAGCGGATCTTGTTGTCGTCGCCGCGCACAAAGAACAGCGGGTCGCCCAGCCGGTCCCATTTCAGGTACGAACCGATCTCCGGCACCTCATCGGCATGGATCGCATAGACCCAGGTGCGCCGCCACAGGGCCTGCCGCTCCAGTTCATAGAATTCCGGATCGACATAGCGGCCGGCGGGGATTTCCGGCAGTTCCGGGAAATCATCCGGCGGGCCCCCACGGCTGGACTCATACTGCATGCCGGCCTTGATACGGTCGATCTCCAGGGCGTCCATGGTCCTTCCCTTTCCTTGTCTGTCTTCGCCCATCCTCCGCCATGGGAATGACGGAATAAGCGGGCGCGCATTTTCCGCATACATAGCAGATCACTCTGCATACAGAAAGCATGTATTTTGTGTACGTCAAACGATCCTGGACGAACGCAGCGCCGCAATGGCGGCGGCGTCATAGCCCAGTTCGCCCAGGATCGCGTCGGTATGTTCGCCCACGACGGGCGGGCGTGAACGGATGCTGCCGGGTGTGGCCGACAGGGTCACGGGCGGGCCGGCGACCGGGGCCGGGCGCGGCAGGCCCGGATAATTAACATCCTGCAACAGGCTCATGGCCTGCACCTGTGGATGGTCCAGCACCTGTTGCGGCGACAGGACGGGGCCGCCGGGAATACCGGCCGCCGCCAGCGCCTCCACCGCCTGATCCGTGGTTCGCCTGGCGCACCATTCGGCCATGCGGGCGCAGAGAATCCCATTATTGTCGCCGCGCGCCTGATCGCTGGCAAAGCGGGGATCGGCCTTCCGGCCGGGTTCCCCCACCATCTCGCACCAGCGCGCGAACAGCCCGTCGCCCACCGTATGGATCAATACATGGCCGTCCAGGGTGGCGAACACGTCGGACGGGGCCGATGTCTGGACCCGGTTGCCGGTGCCGACCCGGCCGATACCGGTCACGGCCTGTTCCACCAGAAAGGCGTTGAACAGGGTGACGCCGGTGGACAGCAGGCTGGCCTGCACGGACTGCCCCCGTCCCGTTGCCCGTTTTTCCATCAGGGCCGCCATGGCACCCAAGGCGGCAAACATGCCGGTGCCGAAATCCACGTAAGGCGCACCGGCCTTCATCGGCTGTTCGGGCGTACCGGAAAAATACATGGCCCCCGACATGGCCTGTCCCACCCCGTCAAACCCGCCGCGCGCCGCCCAGGGGCCGGCGGACCCGAAGCTGGAAATCAGAACCGGGATGATGTCGGGCTTGATGGCGCGCAAACTGTCCTCATCCAACCCCATGGCGGAAAGGGCCGGCGGCGGCAGGTTGGCCACCACCACATCGGCGGTGGCGACCAGACGGCGCACCACCTCCCGCCCCTCCGGCTTGGTCGGGTTCAGGGTCAGGGAGCGTTTATTGACGCCCATCTGCAGCCATCCCGCCCCTTCACCGCCTTCGGTCACAGGGGTGATGAACCGGTCCTCACCCCCGCCCAGCCGTTCGATACGGATGATGTCGGCCCCGAAATAGCCCAGCAGCGTCGCGCAATAGGGTCCGGCGACATAGCGGCCGAAATCCAGCACCCGCACCCCGTGCAGAACCTGTGACACGTCCCATCCTCCCCCGCCGGGTCCTCCCGGTCTGTTGCTCTGCATACAGGATATAGCCATTCCGCGTAAATCTTCAAGCACGCATAAAATTAGTATTTCTGCGGCTTACAGAATGGGCTGCATAGAAACGTATGACGCACCGCAGCAAAAATAGGCGGTTTCGACTTTTTAATTTTACACAGAAACGGCATTGTGTGTATATTTTTCGAAACCAAACGGGATCGGTATGGGCAGCAGCCCTTTGCATGGCTCGTCGCGATCTGCGCGCCCACCACCCGACAAGAAGTTCCAGGGAACCAGCGATCTGGGAGGATCATCCATGGACGGGATCAGTTCGTCTTTCGACTATCGCAAGGGCTGGTCGATCAATCCGGCGGCCAAGCCGGGCGATATCGACGCCAAGGCGCCCTTCATTGAGAATGGCACCGAGAAGTTCGACCCCGCCCAATATTACGACAAGGGCTGGATGGCGCAGGAATGGGAGAAGCTGTGGACCAAGTCCTGGCTGATCGCCTGCCCGTCCAGCGATGTGCGCGAAGAAGGCGATTTCGCCACGTTCGAGATCGGGAACGAGAATATCATCATCGTCCGTGGCGATGATGGTCAGGTCCGCGCCTTTTATAATGTCTGCCCGCACCGGGGAAACCGGCTGGTGCATACAGCGCTTGGCAGCCTTTCGAACGGCTTTGCCTGTTCCTTCCATAGCTGGAAGTTCAACCTGGATGGCAGCCTGAAAGCCATCACCGACCGCGAGACCTTCCGGCCCGAAGTGGTGTGCCACAATCCGGGGATGAGTGCGGTTCGGTGTGAGGAACTGGCCGGTCTGGTCTTCATCTCCATGAACCCGGACGCGCCCGACCTGCGCGCCTGGCTGGGCCCGGTGGCGGACCATCTGGAAAGCTACCAGATTGACAAGATGCATGTAGTCCGGCAGGTGCGCAGCGAATGGGCCGCCAACTGGAAGGTCGGCGTGGATGCCTTTTACGAGGTCTACCACCTACATGCGGTGCATCCGGAAACCCAGGGCGTGATGGAGGATTATTTCGTCCAGTACGACCTGTTCCCCAACGGGATGAGCCGGATGTGCATCCCCTTCTACCGGCCCAGCCCGCGCGTGCCCGATCAGTTGGGCGTGAATGAGGGGCTGAAAATGATGATGCCGGATGCAGCGCTTGATCCCGCAGGCTTCAACGGCACCGCGCAGGAGGTGCGTATCGCCGCCCAGAAGGCCAAGCGGGAGCGTGCCGAACGGCTGGGCCTGGGGTACGAGAAACTGACCGATGCGCAGCTGACCGACAGTTTCGCCTATGGCCTGTTTCCCAATGTGCAGATCGGCTGTCACCCAGAAGGCGTGTTCCTGATGCGCTTCATCCCGCATCCGCACGATCCCGAGCGTTTCTTCTATGACATCACCATCCTGTTCCGGCCCGTAGGCGCCGTGGCGGAGGCGGCGGGCAATTATGATGTGCCGGCCTGGATGGGACTGCCGGCAGGCACCGACATTTCCGGCCGCGTGCGCCCAGATTGCGTGCATGTGCCGCTGGGCGAGCCCGCCAATCTGGGCCTGGTGCTGGATCAGGACAGCGAGTTGCTGCCGGTCGTGCAGAAGGGGCTGCGGTCGCGCGGCTTCAACGGCATGCTGTTCGGCGAACAGGAACAGCGCCTGCGCCATTTCCATGTGGAGCTGAACCGCTATATGGCAGGGGTGCCGCGATGATCTTTTTCATCAGCCGCTTCACGGTCAAGCCGGAATGTGAGGCGGAGTTCATCCGCCTTGCCACCGCCTTGACGGAGAAGGTCCGCGCGCATGAGCCCAAGACCCTCTATTACGCCTTTTACCGGGCCGATGGGCCGGGTCGCTTTGTCGTGGTGGAAAGCTTCCCCGATGAGGCGGCGGAGCATGAGCATCAATCCACCCCTTGGTTTACGGAAATCGTGCCGCAGATGATCCCGTGTTTCGACGGGCCCTATGTGCGTGAATATTTCCAGCCGCTGAACGCATCCTGAAAGGGTTGACGGCATGAGCAAGGCCGACCAGTTCATCCATGCCACCACGCTCGGGGACCTGCTGCTGTCCGCCGCCCATACTTGGCCCGACACGGACGCGCTGATCTTTCCCGATGAAAGCCTGACCTACCGCGATCTGGCCGCCCGCGCCATGCACCACGCCAAGGGGCTGATGGCGATGGGGATCAAGCCGGGCGACCATGTCGGCGTGCTGCTGCCATCCTGTATCGAATTCGTGGATATCCTGTTCGGCGTGGCGCTGGCCGGCGGCGTGACGGTGCCGATCAATGCCCGCTACCGCGCTCATGAACTGGCCTATGTCACCGACAATGCCGATCTGGTCGCCATCATCACCACCGAACAGGTCGCCGATCACCTGAACTTCGTGGATCGCCTGTGCGAGGGGCTGGAGGGTCTGGCCAATCAGACGGACCCGATGGATCTGCGCCTGAAGGGCTGCCCGGGCCTGCGCTCCATCATCCTGCTGGGGCAGGGTGAACGGCCCTTCACCGTCACAGCGGAGCGGTTCGACGCGCTGGCCCGGACGGTGGCGGACGACGCCGTGCATGAGCGCCGGGCCTTTGCGCGCGTCCGCGCCCCCGGCATCATCCTGTACACGTCCGGCACCACCTCCAACCCCAAGGGCTGCCTGATCAGCCATGAGGCCATTGTCCGCACCTCTCAGGCCTTGGCAGAACGGTACGCGCTGACCGACCGTGACCGGTTCTGGTCGCCGCTGCCCCTTTTCCATATCGCGGCCATCCTGCCGCTGGTCGCCATCTATGCCAAGGGCGGGACCTACCTGTCGATGCAGCATTTTGATGCCGGCGTGGCGCTGAAGATGCTGGAAACGCATAAGGTGACGGCGACCTACCCCTGCTTTGCACCCATCATGGTGGATTTGATCCACCATGCGGATTTCGCCACCACCGACCTCTCCTCCATGCGCCTGATGAACTCATCCCTGGCGGTACAGACGGGGGCGATGAAGGAGATGCTGGCCAAGGCCATGCCAAACTGTATCCAGGTCGGCACCTATGGCCTGTCGGAAGCGGCGGGCACCGTCTGCACCAGCAGCCTTTCCGACCCTTACGAGGTGCGGACCACACGGTTGGGCCGCCCCCTGCCGGGGATTGAGGTCAAGATCATCAACGCCTTTGGCGACCCTCTGCCGGCGGGCGAAAAGGGCGAGATCCTGGTGCGCAGCCCCGGCCTGCTGGATGGCTATTACAAGGACCCGGTGAAAACGGCAGAGGCGCTGCAGGGCGGCTGGCTGCACACCGGCGATGTCGGGTCGCTGGATGCCGATGGCAACATCATGTTCCATGGCCGCACCAAGGACATGCTGAAGGTCGGCGGGGAAAATGTCGCGGCGGCAGAGATCGAGGCCTATATCGGCACCCACCCGGCCGTGAAAATGTGCCAGGTGGTGGGCGCACCCGATCCCCGCCTGACGGAGGTGCCCGCCGCCTTCATCGAACTGCATCCCGGCACGTCACTGACGGCGCAGGAAGTGCTGGATTACTGCCGGGGCAAAATCTCCAGCTTCAAGGTGCCGCGCCATGTGCGGTTCGTGACGCAATGGCCCATGTCGACCAGCAAGATTCAGAAATATAAGCTGCGCCAGCAGCTTGAAGCAGAATTGGCGGCCGGTGCCGCCGCCTGAGGAGTGTGGTTCATGTACACCATCGTCGCCAAGCTGTTCGTAAAGCCGGAAATGGAGGCGGAGTTCGTCGCCGCCATGTCGGCCCTGACCGAAAAGGTTCTGGCCCATCAGCCGGATGTCAGCGTCTATCTGTTCAAGAAAATCCGTGGCCGCGACCACGCCTATGCCGCCATCGAACAGCACCCGTCCCAGGATTATTTCCGCGATGTCCACTGCACCACGCCGTGGTTTCAGGAACTGGTGCCCGTGGTGATGCCGTGCCTGGCGGAACCGATGGTGCTGGAGGAATTCGACGATTTGTGAGGGGACTGGGTAGGGGCACGCGGCTCCATGTGGGTGGGTGGATTCACGCTGAAGTGCAACTTGGTTGCAGTTCATTGTAATCAGTTCGCTTCATAGCTGCCAGCTTACTGCTGAAAGCCTCCGCGGGCGTCTGCCATCCCAGGCACTTACGGGGTGTTTCATTCATCCTGGCGGCGATGGCCGAC
>CALRNG020000062.1:0-11716 GCA_943369495.1 Rhizobium sp. Q54 | reverse complement strand
AGGTTCGTCAGGCCGCGCCACCGCGCCGAAACCTGTGAGATCGCTCTCACCGCCCCACCCATCCCGCCAGCATTCGCACCCAGAGGCGGCGGAGGGCTTCATGCCCCGGTGCCGGGCCAGCGGCCAATTCCTGCATGGCCATGCCGCGCAGCATGTAGATGGTCAGCACCATCAGGTCGGCCATTTCCGTCACATCATCGGCGTCGGGGCGCAGGGACAGGCCCCAGTTGCTGCCGATGGCGGCCAGGAAGCCGGAGAAGATCGGGGCCAGGCGGGCGCGCAGTTCGGCATCGGTGCGCGCCGCCATCGCCACTTCAAACAGCAGGTCACGGTGGCGACCGCTATAGAACCGGGTCCAGGCCGCCTCGATCATGGAAGACAGCCGGTCCTCCAGCGGCAGGGACGGGTCCGGCGCTTCCGCCGGGCCCAGGGCGCGGG
The DNA here is from genome assembly GCA_943369495.1 of Rhizobium sp. Q54. GTDB lineage: Bacteria > Pseudomonadota > Alphaproteobacteria > Azospirillales > Azospirillaceae > Niveispirillum. Next base: position 11,278 of record CALRNG020000062.1, on the reverse strand, counting down.
CCGACGCCACGGCACCCAGCAGCAGCCCTTCCGCCGCCAGGGCCAGCATCTCTGCCTTGGTCTCAAAATGATGCGCCCAGGCGCCGCGCGACACGCCGGCCCTTTCCAGGATCACCGACAGCGACGCCCCGGCATTGCCATGCTCCGCCAGCGCGTCCAGCGTGGCCGCCGCCAGCCGCTGCCGCATCTCCTCCCGTCGCACCGGCTGGCTGCGTCGTTCGGGCTTTGCCTGCTCCGTCACGTTCCTTCACCCGGTTCACCTTTTTGCCGTTTTCATCATTGCCACAAAAGCCCGGTCGATGTAAAAACAAACCAATCGGTCTGTTTTAGGCATGCGATAACGGAGGGCAGGATGGCGAACACGGACAATGTCGGGCGGTTGGCACGCAGCATGGCTTTCTATTCGGCCTATCATCGCCACCCGCATAACCGGCTGACGCATTATTTCGGCGTGCCGACCATCGTGTTCGCCGTGATGCTGGGCCTGTCCTATCTCCAGGTACCGCTGGGCGGGACGCAGGTCAGCGTGGCCTTGATCCTGATGGCGGTCCTGGCCGCCTATTATGTCTATCTGGACCCGATGATCGGCGGCACCCTGGCGGCCCTGTCGGTGCCGTTCCTGATGCTGGCCGACCATGTCACCACCCTGCCGGGAGAGACGGCGGCCATCATCGGGGCCGTCACCTTCATCGGCGGCTGGGCGGTACAGCTGTTGGGCCACAAGTTTGAAGGCAACAAGCCGGCCCTGACGGCCAACCTGTTGCAGATATTCGTGGCCCCGCTGTTCCTGGTGGCCGAGGCCTATTTCGCCCTGGGCCTGCGCCGGGAGGTGGAGGCACAGGTGGAACGGCTGGTGGCCGATGGTGTCGGCGGTCCCGGTGCCCTGGGCCTGCCGGCGCATCAGGGCTGATCGGTCATGCTGCCGGGGCGGCGGATTCTCATCGCGGGGGCCGGCAGTGTCGGCGCCTATGTCGGGGGTTGTCTGGCCCTGGCCGGGCGCCCGGTCACCATGCTGGGTAGGCCGGCCCTGATGGACCGGCTGCGCGGGCGCGGCCTGCGGGTCAGTGACCTGGAGGGGCTTGATCGCACCGCCAAGGCGGGGGCGGACCTGCGGCTGGATACCGATCCGGTGGCGGCCATGGCGGATGCAGGTCTGATCCTGGTGACCGTCAAATGCGCCGATACGGCGTCCATGGGCAACCTGATCGCCGCCTGTGCACCGGCGGACGCAGCGGTGGTCAGCTTGCAGAACGGGGTCGGCAATGCCGGCATCCTGGCCAATAGCCTGGGGGCGGCGCGGGTGGTGGCCGGCATGGTGCCGTTCAACATCGTGCAGCTTCCCGATGGTCGCATCCATCGCGGCACCGGCGGCACCATCCTGGTCGCCGCCGGCCATCCGGGCTTGCGCGCCAACCTGGATGTGTCGGGTCTGCCCGTGGATGAAAGCTCCGACATGGACGGGGTGCTGTGGGGCAAGCTGCTGATCAATCTGAACAATGCCCTCAACGCCCTGTCCGGCCTGCCGCTGGCAGAACAGCTGGCGGCCCGCCCCTGGCGCCGTCTGCTGGCAGCACAGCAGACAGAGGGTCTGGCGGCCCTGAAGCGCGCGGGCATCCGCCCCGCCAAGCTGGGGGCCGTATCGCCCCGCCTGCTGCCGCATATCCTGCGTCTGCCCGATCCTCTGTTCCGGGTACTGGCGCGGCGCATGCTGTCCATCGACCCCCTGGCCCGGTCCTCCATGTGGGAAGATCTGGAACGCCGCCGCCCGACGGAGATCGACCGGCTGCAGGGCGCGGTGATTGAGCTTGCGGCCCGCCACGGCCTGTCCGCCCCGGTCAATGCCCGTGTCCGCGATCTGATCCGGGCCGCGGAGGCGGTGGGGGGCGGGGCGCCGGGGGTCCGGCCCGAGGCATTGACGTAAACCAAGGGTCATGGCCCATGACCCTTGGAGGCCAGCGACGGCTGGCCCGCGCACTCGTGTTCGCGCAAGCCAAGCTGCCGGAGGCAGCGCCCGGCGCTTGAGGGACAATAGAAAGGCCAAGTGCCATGCGTCATGGCGCTTGGCATAACCCTTCCGCGACAACCATCCCCGTTGCCATTCCCGGTGATCGGCCTAGGATGCGCGACAGGTTTCCCCCATGGATGTCGCCCATCATGAACAATGCACGCCGTATCGCCGCCGCCCTGCTGGCACTGACCAGCCTTGCCGGCTGCATGGCAGCACCTGCCCAGCGCGAGTCGCGTGAAGGGCTGGACCCGCGCCGGGCCTGCCTTGCGCAGTGCAACCGCGACAACAATATCTGCATGGACCAGCAGTCGGCCCGCCCCGGCAACACCTCGCAGGTCGGCCGCACCGATTATGGCATGGGGGCGACCTGCAAGGCCGAATTGCAGAGCTGTCAGGCCCGCTGCTGACCCCGCTTCCGTCTCCTGGAGTCGGTATCCCATGAAGAAGCTTGTCATTTCCTGCCTGGTCGGCCTGTTGCTGGCGGCCCCCCTGCTGGTCCTGGCCCAGGACCGCGCCGTGCCGGTCAGCCGGGCCGACATCACCCTGTCCTTTTCGCCGCTGGTGAAGCAGGCCGGTCCCGCCGTGGTGAATATCTACACCAAGCGGCGGGTGCAGCAGCGCATCTCCCCCCTGTTACAGGACCCGCTGTTTCAGCGCTTCTTCGGCGAGGCCCTGTCCGGCATTCCGCGCGAACGGGTGGAAAGCAGCCTGGGTTCGGGCGTTATCCTGGGGGCCGACGGTCTGATTGTCACCAATGCCCATGTCATCAAGGATAGTGACGAGATCACCGTCGTCCTGTCCGACCGGCGCGAATTCGCGGCCCGGCTGGTGACGACGGACGAACAGGTCGATCTCGCCATCCTGCGCATTGATCCGGGCAAGGAAAAGCTGCCCGTGCTGGAGATGCATGACAGCGACGATCTGGAGGTGGGCGATCTGGTCCTGGCCATCGGCAATCCGTTTGGGGTGGGCCAGACCGTGACCAGCGGTATCGTGTCCGCCGTGGCCCGCACCGCCGTCGGCATTTCCGACTATAATTTCTTCATCCAGACCGATGCCGCCATCAATCCCGGCAATTCCGGCGGGGCGCTGATCGGCATGGATGGGCGGCTGGTCGGTATCAATACCGCCATCTACAGCCGGTCCGGCGGCTCCATCGGCATCGGCTTTGCCATTCCGGCCAACATGGTGCGCACCGTCGTGGACGCGGTCCGCAATGGTGGCAAGCTGGTGCGGCCCTGGATCGGGGCGGGCGGACAGCCGGTGACCAGCGACATCGCCTCCTCCCTAGGCCTGACGCGGCCTGCTGGTGTCCTGATCAATCAGGTGCGCAAGGGCGGGCCGGCGGATCAGGCGGGGCTGAAGGTGGGCGACGTGGTCACCGCCGTCAATGGCAAGGCCGTGGATGACCCGGACAGCATGCGCTACCGCGTGGCCACGCTGGGCGTGGGCGGGACCACCAATGTCATGGTCCTGCGCAATGGCCGGGAACAGAACCTGTCCCTGCGCCTGATCGGCCCGCCGGAGGACCCGCCGCGTCAGGAGACCATCCTGGCCGGGCGCACGCCTTTGTCAGGGGCCAAGGTCGCCAATCTGAACCCGGCCCTCGTAGAAGAGCTGCGCTTTGACGGGGCCGACAGCGGCGTGGTGGTGCTGGAGGTCGGGCGCGGGTCGCCGGCGGCGTCGCTGGGCCTGCGCCCCGGCGATGTGGTTCTGTCGGTCAATAATGCTGAGGTCCGGCGGGTGGCCGATCTGGATGCTGCCCTGGGGGGCCAGGTGCGCCGCTGGACCATCGCCGTCCGGCGCGGGGATCAGACCCTGACGACCACGGTCGGCGGCTGAGTGTCAGGCGTCGTTGGCGGCGGGCAGATCGCCGAATGACATCGGCTCATGGTCGGGGAAGCGGTCCAGCAGGGCATCGGCTTCCGCGGCCACCGGCCCCCGGTCGGTGACGAAACCGGTGATCAAGGACAGGGGCAGGATATCGGTCCCCGGTGCGGTGATGGTACCGGGACCCAGCGCCTGCCAATTGATGGCGGCGGCGGGCAGGCAGACATGCAGCGGCGCACCTGCCACCTTGGCGGCCCGCGCCAGTTCCCCCGTCCCGGCGGGCACCACGACGTCGCCCCGCGCGCTGGCCCGGATGGCGGCCACAAACAGCCGCTCCACCACCCCGCGCCGGACAAGGTCCAACGCGCCGTCGGGATCACAGGGGCTATGGGGAATGCCGGCTTCCACCATCTCCCAGGCGGCCAGCGGGCCGATGGTCACCACCTGCGGTGGGGCGATATCCTCCCCCAGAACCCCGCCGGTGGCCCGGCGCAGATCCACCTGCTCCTGCGCCAGGAACAGGCCTGCTGACGCAGGCCCCCAGCCGACCGAAGAGAGCCAGCCCGGCTCGGCGGCCAGCAGCAGGGTCTGCGGCTTGCCATCGCCGCCACCCGCCCCGACTCGGCGCAGCATGCCCATGGCATGGCGACCGATGGCCAGATTGGCCGCCAGTTCCTCCGACGCGATGGCATCGGCTTCCATATAAGCGCGTTGGGCCCGTTCGGCAGGCGGCGTGACATCCAGAACCTCTCGCATCCGGTCCAGCACGCCACGCAGACGGGGGCAGCGGGGGTCGGTGGCGGCCAGGGCATGCCAGGACGTCATGACGGGGACAATGTCGGGATCGCGTTTTGCGGCCAGCGCCAGACCATAGCCGGCCAGGACCGAGATCAGGCCCGGACCCCGCACCACGCCGCCGACAATGGCGCCCAGCACGTCGCCCACGGAGGCGAGGCGGCTTATATGACAGTGCGTGGGCAGGGTGGTCTGGTCGATCACCTCCACGCCCCAGCCATCATCCGCCAGCCATATCGACTGGTGTCGTATGTATCGACGTGGAGAGGCGGCAGCGGGCATGGGGTTCCTGTTTCCGTTTGCGCACCCACCATGGACCGCCGCCGCCGCGCGGGTCAAGCAGCCACACCCTGTCCAAACGCACGGGTAGATATTTTATCTGCCGTTACGCAGCGGACAGTTGTTCAACAAAGCCGCTGACATTGCGACGCAGGTCGCCGGCCTGCCCGGCCACGCCGTTGGCCGTGCTGGTGACGCGGCGCGATGTTTCCCCGGTTTCGCCGGCGACACCAACCAGCCCGTCCAGGTCCTGGCGGATATCCTCCGTCCCCACCGCCGCCGCCTGGACATTGCGGGTAATCTCGGCGGTTGCGGCGGATTGCTCCTCCACCGCCGCCGCGATGGCGCCCGTCATGCTGCGGATCTGGTCGATGGCGGTGACGATGCCGCCGATGGCCCCGACGGACCCGCGCGTGGCCGCCTGCACCCCTTCCACCCGGCGCCGGATATCCTCTGTGGCCGACGCCGTCTGGTTGGCCAGAGCCTTCACCTCTGACGCGACGATGGCAAAGCCGCGCCCAGCATCGCCGGCCCGTGCCGCCTCGATCGTGGCGTTCAGGGCCAGCAGGTTGGTCTGGGCCGCAATCCCATCGATCAGGTCCACGATCTGCCCGATCTGCGCCACGGTGTCGGCCAGATCGGCAATGTCGCGGGCCGTGCGCTGCGCCCCGTCGGCCCCGTCACCGGCCAGTGCCGCCACCTGGGCGGCCTGCCGGCTGATTTCGCGGATGGAGGCGGCCAGTTCCTCCGTCGCGGCGGCCACCGTCTGTACATTGGCGCTGGTGCGGTTGGACGCCTCGGCGGCGGCATGGGTGCGGTCGGCGGCGGCGGTGGCGGTCCGCTGCAACCCACCCGCCTGGCTCTGCAAGCCATCGGCATTGCCGGCCAGTTCGGCGACAATCGCTTCCATCCGGCCCACGAATTCCTTCACCAGCTTCTCCCGCGCGGCGCGGCGGGCAGCCATCGCCGCCTCGGCCTCCTTCTGTTCGCGGGCCAGCCGTTCCGCCCGCTCCATCCCGTCGCGGAAGACAGCTACAGCGCGGGCCATTTCCCCGATCTCATCGGAGCGGTCGGTATCGGCCAGGGTTACCTTCAGATCATGGGCGGCCAGCCGGCCCATGGCCCCGATCAGCCGGTTGAGCGGCGAGGTCACGCCCTTCAGTGCCACCACCAGCGACAGGGCGATGCCGCCCACCGTGCCCAGCAGTGCCGTCAGTGACAGGGTCCAGCTGGTCAGCCGCTCCAGCGCGTGCAGTTCATCGGTCAGGGCCGTGACCGCTTTTTCCAGCTGCGCAATATAGGGGTCGGTCTGTTCTGACGCGGTGCGTTCGGTTGATCGCACCTTGTCGCGGAACAGAGCGTGGGCTTCGGTGCTGTTGCCATCCAGGGCCAGGGTGCGCACGTCGCGCAGGGCGGCGATCACGGGGGCTTGGCTGGCCGCGATGGCGACGGGATCGCTGCCTGGCACCGGTGGGGGCAGGGTGCGCATGCTGGCCACCGCCTTCTCCATCGCTTCAAGCCGTTTGTCGAACCGGGCGGCAATGGCGGCCCGACCGTCAGCGGGTTCAAAGATCAGGTTCAGAGCATCACGCTGCAAGGCGCGGCTGGTGGACCGTAATTCACTGGCCGCCAGGGCTGCCTCATTTGCGCGGTTCAAGGCGTCGGTGGCACCGGTGACGCGCGCCTTGGACCACAGGGCCGTGGCCGTGACCACCAGGGCGACCAGGGACAGGATGGCCACCGGGGCCAGGATTTTCATGGAAAGGCGCATGAAAGCTGCTCCCTTTTTGACAACACGCCATGGCACAGAAGGGAAAGCCGGGGCCGGGCAGATACCGGGCCGATAAATCCAGAGATTATGAAAAACATATGCCTGTTCACGCTTCACGGAAGGGTGATTCCCAACGCCAAAGGGTCAGGTTCCGAATATTTCCCGTCTTCGCCAGGTTGGAACCGCTCAGCGGGGGATCAGCGCTTTGACCGGCCCGACACCCGCCCTCTTTTTGCGTGTAACAATCTTGCCCGCGAATTCGCGGCCACGCCATGACGTGGCGTGCCGCCTCGCGGGCTTGGAAAAGCCGGCGGGGCGGTCTAGTTTCCCCCCACACCTTTCGTCACCCAGGCAGCGTCATGAACAAGCCCCTGAACAGCTATCGCAACGGTCCCGACGAACATGGCCATTTCGGCATTTTCGGGGGACGTTTCGTCGCCGAAACGCTGATGCCGCTGATCCTGGAGGTGGAAAAGGCCTATGAGGCGGCCAAGGCCGACCCAGAATTCCACGCCGAACTGGCCCATCAACTGAAGCATTATGTGGGCCGGCCCAGCCCCCTTTACTTCGCCAAGCGCCTGACCGAGGAGTTGGGTGGGGCCAAGATCTATTTCAAGCGCGACGAGCTGAACCATACCGGCGCGCACAAGATCAACAATTGCATGGGCCAGATCCTGCTGGCCAAGCGCATGGGCAAGAAGCGCATCATCGCGGAAACCGGCGCTGGCCAGCATGGCGTGGCCACGGCCACCGTCTGTGCCCTGATGGGCCTGCCCTGCGTCGTCTATATGGGTGCCACCGACATTGCGCGCCAGGCGCCCAATGTCTTCCGCATGAAGCTGCTGGGGGCCGAAGTGCGCCCCGTCACCAGCGGGGCGGGGACGTTGAAGGACGCGATGAATGACGCGCTGCGCGATTGGGTGACGAATGTGGAAGACACATTCTACATCATCGGCACCGCCGCCGGCCCGCACCCGTACCCGGCCATGGTCCGCGATTTCCAGTCCATCATCGGCCGTGAAACCCGCGAACAGATGCTGGAGGCCGAAGGCCGCCTGCCCGACATGCTGGTCGCCTGTATCGGCGGTGGCTCCAACGCCATCGGCCTGTTCCATGATTTCCTGGACGAACCGACGGTGCGCATGGTGGCGGTGGAAGCCGGCGGCCATGGTCTGGACGTGCCCAACGGCCATGCCGCCAGCCTGAAGGGCGGTCGCCCCGGCGTGCTGCACGGCAACCGCACCTATCTTTTGCAGGATGATGACGGCCAGATCCTGGAAGGCCATTCCATCTCCGCCGGTCTGGATTATCCCGGCATCGGCCCGGAACATTCCTGGCTGCATGAGGTGGGGCGCGTGGATTATGTCAGCGCCACTGACCGCGAGGCGCTGGACGCGTTCCAGCTGCTGGCCCGGACGGAAGGTATTCTGCCCGCCCTGGAACCCGCCCACGCCCTGGCCGCCGTCACGCGTATCGCGCCCACCCTGTCCAAGGACACGTTGCTGGTCATGAATCTCTGCGGCCGCGGCGATAAGGACATTTTCACGGTGGGCAAGGAACTGGGTGTGGCGCTGTAACGGGCGCCTGTTCCTGACTTGTTCTCATTTCGCGTGTGGGCTATGCTCCGTTACTGATCCTGTGACGGAGGCTGCTGCCCGTGCCGCTTGACCTGATTTCGCTGCTGGCCGGCGCCCTGGCGGGTGCTTTGATCGCTTTCCTCTGGCAGCGCCAGGGGACAGCGACCTTGCGCGCCGAGCGCGCGGCGCTGCTGGCCGACCGGGAGCGGGACCGCCACCATATCGCGGAATTGCGGGCCGAAATGGCGCAGCGCGACGGGCTGCTGGCCGATCTACGCCGGCAGATGGGCGCGGAATCGGCCCGCCGGGCGGCGGCGGAAACCGACGCGGCGCGCCTGCCCCGGCTGGAGGAGGCGCTTTCGGTGGCGCGCGATGAACAGGCGGAGTTGCAGACGGCTCTGGCCGAGGCGCGCACCGCCCTTGACCATGAACGCCGCGCGCATGCGGACAAGCTGGCCCTGCTGGATCAGGCGCAGCTGCGGCTGGCCGATGCCTTCAAGGCCCTGTCTGCCGATGCCCTGTCGGCCAATAACCGCGAGTTCCTGACCCTGGCCCAGGCGCAGTTCGACAAGTTCGGGGAGGTCGCGAAGGGCGATCTGGAAAAGCGCGGGGCCGCCATTGACGCCCTGGTCACCCCCATCCGCGAACATCTGTCGAAGTTTGGGGAGGCGGTCCAGGGCATCGAACAGGCGCGCATCGGCGCCTACACGGAACTGAAAACCCAGGTCGCCCATCTGATGGAAAGCCAGGGGCAGTTGCGGGCCGAAACCGGTAATCTGGTCAAGGCCTTGCGCAGCCCCGCCACGCGGGGCCGCTGGGGCGAGATCCAGTTGAAGCGCGTAGTCGAAATGGCCGGGATGCTGGACCATTGCGATTTCCACGAACAGGCCAGCGTCAGTAATGCCGACGGTAACCGCCTGCGCCCCGACCTGATCGTGCGGTTGCCGGGGGGCAAAAGCATCGTGGTCGATGCCAAGGCCCCGCTGGAGGCATTTCTGGACGCGACCCATGCGGGGGATGAGGAGGCGCGGCTGACCCATCTGACCCGCCATGCCCGGCATATCCGCGACCATATGAAGGCGCTGGGCGAGAAACGCTATTGGGCGCAGTTCGATCCGGCCCCGGAATTCGTGGTCCTGTTCTTGCCGGGGGAGAATTTCTTCTCCGCCGCCCTGGAACAGGACCCCGGCCTGATCGAAGCGGGCATCGACCAGTCGGTGATCCCCGCCACGCCCACCACCCTGATCGCGCTGCTGCGCGCCGTCTCCTATGGCTGGCGGCAGGAAGCACTGGCCCGCAACGCGCAATCCATCAGCCAACTGGGCCGGGAACTGCATGAGCGGCTGTCGACCATGGCTGACCATATGGTCAAGGTCGGCAAGGGGCTGAGTGGGGCCGTCAATAGCTACAATGCCGCCATCGCATCACTGGAAACCCGCGTCATGGTGACGGCGCGGCGGTTCAAGGAATTGAAAGCGACGGCGGGCGGCGACCTGCCAGAGCTGATGCAGCTGGATCAGGTGCCGCGCTTGCCGTTGCCCGAGGGGGAGGGGTGACCCTCCCCCGTGACGCTTACTTCGCAAACGCCGCTTTCAGCGCGGCGGCACCCTGGGCGATGGCGGCCTGGGCGGCGGGGGTGGCGGCCAGACCATTCAGCATGACGAAATCATGGATGGTGCCATTGTACCGCGTGGACGTGACGCTTACCCCCGCCTGGGTCAGCTTCTTGGCATAGGCCTCGCCTTCTTCGCGCAGCAGGTCGTTCTCCGCCACGATGATGGTGGCCGTAGGCAGGCCCTTCAGCTGCTCCAGGCTGGCCTTCAGGGGGAAGGCCGTCACCTCGCCGCGCTTGTCGGCGGGGAAGGTGGCGTCCAGGAAGTAATGCATGGCCTTCTCCGTCAGCCAGGGGCCGTTGCCGAACGCCTGGTAGGAGCTGTTGGCCGACACATCATCGGTGACGGGGTAGAACAGCAGCTGATGGCGGATGGCTGCCCCCTGCCGGGCCTTGCTCATCAAGGTGATGGCGGCGGCCATGTTGCCGCCGGCGCTGTCACCGGCGACTGCGATGCGGCTGCCATCCAGGCCATACTGCGCGCCATTCTTGGCCACGAACTGCAGGGCGGCATAGCCCTGTTCATTCTGCGCCGGATAGACGGCTTCGGGTGCCCGGTCATAATCGACGAAGACCACGGCGGCACCGGACGCGGCCGACAGTTCGCGGATCAGATGGTCATGGGTGTTGCGGTCGCCCATCACCCAGCCGCCGCCATGATAATACATGATCACGGGCAGCAGGCCCTTCGCACCTTCCGGCTTCACGATGCGCACCGACACCTTACCCGTGGGGCCGACGGGGAAGCTGGTATCCTGCACACTGGTGGCCGCACTCTTCAACGTCTGGGCCTGGGCGCCTGCCAGCACGGCGCGGGCGTCGGCATAAGACAGGGTATAGATCGGCTTGCCCCCCGATGCTGCGACAGCATCGACAAAGGCCTTCGTCCCGGCTTCCAGCACGGGGGCGTCGGCCAGGGCCGGGCCGGTCAGGGCGGCAACGGAAAGGGCGATGGCGGCGACGGTGTTACGCAGGCTGTTCATGATGATCTCCTGTTTATCCGGTGGGGCGCCGGTTTGGTGCCCGTCATTCGATGGGCAGAGTGATAGCGTGCGATTTAATCGTGTACGATATAATTAAATGAATAGCGGCCATGCGGTAAAAGCGTCGACGATCATATCGCGCACGATGCAATATGGAGGGTCATCAGCGCTCAAACGCTCCACAGGTGCCGCCATGTCCGATGCTCCCGCCCTGAAACTGGGCGATTTCATCTGCTTCTCGCTCTATTCCGCCAGCCACGCCTTCACGCGCGTTTATAAGCCCCTGCTGGACCGGCTGGGCCTGACCTATCCTCAGTACCTGGTCATGGTGCTGCTGTGGGAGAAGGATGGGCAGAGTGTGGGCCAGATCGGCGAACAGCTGTTCCTGGAAAGCAGCACCCTGACCCCGCTGTTGAAGCGGTT
>CALRNG020000061.1:0-11825 GCA_943369495.1 Rhizobium sp. Q54 | reverse complement strand
TCACGGTGGGGGCGGCCGGATCGGCATCAACCGGGGCCAGGGACAGTTGCAATGTCCGGTCGGCCCGTTCTTCCATCAATGCCAGTTTGCCTTTGAAAAGCCGGGCACCGGCCTGTTCCGCGCGGGTCCGCAGATAAGGATCGAAGCTGGCCCGGTCCACCATGCCGACATAGCCAATGTCACCAATCCGCATCTCCACAGTGCGGCCCGACGGGGCAATGATCCGGGCGGCATTGGCGCGGGCGACCAGCATGTCCTCCGGTATGGCGAAATCCCGCAGGGTTCGCGACGGGATCGCCCCCCCGCAGGGCTTGATGCGGTTACCAGGATCGACCAGCAGCACGCTGCGCCCGGCCTTGACCAGACTTTCAGCGGCCATCGCGCCGCTGGGGCCGCCACCGATGACGGCAACGTCAAACATTTCGGGCTGAACAGTTCCACCAACCGTCTGGTTGGCTTCGGTGTGGGTCGTGAGCATGGTTTACTCCGCCGCCTGGATGGAGGGCGGGCCGGACCGCACCATGACCGACGACACGCGGTCACGCCCGATCCGTAACGCCACAATCGTAGAAGCAAGGAAGAGCAAGGCTTCCAGCGCGAAAACCATGCCGAAGGCACTGCCGTCATCGCCCGTCATTGCCCGACCGAGATCCAGCGCGACACTGCCCAGCAGGCCGCCAAGGCCAAAGGATAGTGCCTGTGCCGCCCCCCACACGCCCATGCGCATGCCGGCATTGCCGGTCCTGCCCTTTGTCGCCAGTTGCATCATGGTGCCGATGGCGGCGACGGCGAAGATGCCGTTGGCAAAGCCGAGAACGAAGACATGCGGGCCCAAAGGCCAATGCGGCGCCACGGTTGCCGCCAGACAGAGCAGCGCCAACGCAGCGGCGGAGCCGACGCATCCGGTGATGATGAACAGCCTTGGCAGGCCGGGTATCCGGTGGCTGAAGAAGAAGCCGCCGAGACCGACAACGGCCATGCCCGCGAACACCCCGCCATGCTGAATGCCGGACAGCTGAGTCGACTGGCCCGGCGTCATGCCGAACAGCAGGCCTGCAAAAGGCTCCAGGATCAAATCCTGGGTGGCATAGGCCAGCATCGACATGGCGATGAACAAGGTGAACAGGCGGGCCTCGCCATCGTGCCAGACCTCGCGAAGACTGTCGCCGAACCGTCCCGGCGGCTTTGCGGCCGCCTGGACCGGCGTAATCGCGGGCTTGCGCTCAATGCCCAGTACCGCCGCCCAGGCGATGCAGAAGGCCACGGCGCCGGTGGCAGCCGTAACCTCGACAAGGCGCAGATGGGAGTAAGGGTCCAGCGCGATCCCGGTGATGATCGAGGTCACGATGATGCCCATGATCATCATCATCCAGGTGATGGTAGCGGCCGTGGCCCTTCGTTCCGGCGGCGTACGCGTCGCCAGCAACGCCAGCAGGGATGTCCCGCTGGCCCCGATCCCGACACCGATCAGCACATAGGCGATGAAGGCGACGGTAAGGCCCAGCGCGTGACTATATGCGAAGATCAGAGTCGTTGCAGAGGCCAGCGTGCCTGAAAACGCCAGAAGCGCCAGACCGATCAGAATCCAGATTGTGCGCGACCCGCCCGTATCGGACCGGTGCCCCCACAGAGGACGCGAGATCTGCACCCCGTAATGGACGCCGACCAGCAGGCCCGGAATGACGGCGGCCAACCCCAGTTCGACGATCATGACGCGGTTCAAGGTGGAATTGGTGAGGACGACAATCGCCCCCAGCGCTGCCTGGACTAGCCCCAGGCGCAGGATATCGACCCAGCCGAGCCCCATGCCCGAGGCTGTTTTCCGGGAACCGAAGCGGTGGAAAACAGCCCGTGCATCGATGCTCATGACATTGTCCTCAACCAAGGGAGCCGGTGAGCGCGAGATTGCGCAGGCCAAAGGCGGCGATCATCATGCCGGTGACATAAAGACCGACGCCGACCGAGGAATACCAAACCGCGCGGCCAACCGGATCGCGCAGAAAGCGGCGCATGCAGGCCAGCTGGACGGCCAGCAGCACCGCTATGCCGGCGGCGTGGTAGGGCAGGGACCAGGACACCAGAAGCCCGACCACCGCCAGTTGCGGCAGCGCCATGACGATACAGGCAATCCGCGCCGCCGCCGGTGCGCCGTGCAAGACCGGCAATGTTGAAATATTCATTTCCTGGTCGCCGCGGATTGACTTGAAATCGTTCAGCGTCAGGATGCCATGCGCGCCGATGCCATAAAGCACCGCGACCAGCAGCAGGTTCATATCGGGGACCATCCCCGTCATGGCTGTCGCCGCCGTGATCCAGGGCAGCGTTTCATAGCTCACACCCACTGCGCTGTTGCCGATCCAGCCATTCTGCTTAAAGCGAAATGGCGGCGCGCTGTAGCCCCAGGCCAAGGCCAAGCCCACCAGTGCGGCCACGAAGACGAGTGGCCCCAGCAGCGCCGCGACGCCAGCCGACAGCATCGACATGATAATGGCGATGTACAGTCCCCAGCGTCCCGGCATCCGCCCCGAAGGAATGACGCGATCCGGTTCGTTGATCGCATCAACATGCCGGTCGAACCAGTCATTGACGGCCTGGCTGGTGCCGCAGAGCAGGGGGCCGGCCAGCAGGATGCCAACGCCCGCCGCCAGTGCGGTTGTGCCCAGCGACTGCCCCGACGACACCGCCCCGCAGGCATAGGCCCACATGGGGGGAAACCAGGTAATGGGCTTCAGCAGCGCGAGCACCGCTGAGGGGCCCGGCCAATCACGCTGTTGTGGATTTGTTTGGGTGATCTCCATGAGGCGATGCTATGCCCGCCTCAACGGCAGTGTCAATCTGAATTGACACTATTTAAATTGACACTTTCGCTGATGCATCGCGTCGCGACCGTGCGCTTGCTCACAGCCTGACCATCACCGGTGCGCAGGGTTGGGAAATCAATGCGAAGGGCGGTAATCTTCAAGACCGTGCCGACGCAATTTGATGTAGAGGCTTTGGCGGGAGAGGCCCAGCATCTCCGCTGCGGAGGCACGGTTGTTATTCGTCTGATCCAGCGCCGCTTCGATACAGATTTTCTCAATCACTTCCAGCGATTCGCGGACAAGATCCTTCAGCGGCACGCGACCGACGAGGTTGGCGAATCCATCGGCCTGATCGGGTGATCCGGGGGCGGGAATCGCCCGCCGTTCCACAATGGCTGGCTGCGGGATGAAGATAATCTGGGTAAGGCTGTTTTCGGGATTGCGCCTTGCGGACATCAGCACGGGGCGGTCACCGGACAGATTGTCCGTCAACGTCGTTGTGAAGCCGCGAACCACCTGTTCTTCCGCCAGCCGGGACAGGAATACATGCAGGTCCAGCGAGGCTTTGGAGAACCATGTGCCCAGATTGCGGCCGACGACCTGTGAAATGGAGGGTGCCTGTGCCAGGTCAAGGAACAGGGTGTTGGCACTGACAATCTGACCCTGATCATTGGTCTGCACAGCCGGTTCTGGCACTTCCGTGAGATCGACCGCGCGCTCATTGCGCCGTTCGACCTGCGTGGAGCCCGCCTCCTGGGCGTCACCGCTCTGCCAGGCGGAAATGATCAGGTTGGTGACCCCATTCTCACGGTAGGAGCGCAGGCTGAGCGATACCGCGTCACCCTTCGCTGTCTTCAGCGTTTCCAGCCGCACAGGGCTGGCGCTGTGCCGTGCTTCACCAATCGCATCGCCCAATGCCTCCCGGTCCTGCTTGCGGAACAGGTCGCGAAAGGGCTTGCCCAGGATGCCCGTGGCACCGCCGCCGATGAGGCTGAGCGCGGCGGCATTGGCATCGAGGACCGTCTTGCGTTCGCCGTCGAGCATGACATGCGCGATGCTGGAGACGCGGAAGGCGGTGCGGTAGCGGGCTTCGGCTTCCTGAAGCTCACGATAGTCGGCTTCCAGCTCCATCTGGGTTTCCAGCAGACGCTGCTGGTCGCGCATCTGCTGACGCAGCTCGCGACCGATGATAAGCGTGTAGGCAAAACCCGGCGCGCTGAAAGTGGTATAAAGTACCGGCAGGTCTGGCTTGCCCTCGCAATTATGGTTGACCTGATATCCCCGTGCCTGCCGCGCGCTGTCGGGGCCGGACAACATGGCATCGACTTTTTGAACAGACTCGATCGTCACCAGATCCTGCAACCGCTTGCCCACAGCCTTGTCCAAACCATAGCGACCGATTTCCAGGTCGGTATAGTGGACGCGCCAGATCTTCTGGTCTTGATCGATCAACATCACGACATCGGCGCCAAGACCGACCAGTGCCACAATAGAATCAGCATCCAGCGATTTCAGCAAGCTGACTGAAACATCGGCACCGTGCATTGCGTTCTTACCGTTCAGGGGCTTCATCGTATCAGCCAATCGGGTCTGCCAGCGTTGCCAGCGACCCGTCGGCCAGATGCCGGTGCCTGATGGCCGATCGCTTCCAGTTCATGAAACTTCTCTAATATCCTAGAAGCGGAATAAACACTGTCACATACGCAGTCAATCCCTAAACTCACAAGAAAATCAACGGAGTCCAGGGCGGCGGCCCCGCCCACGACAATGGGAAGCTGTGAACCCGGGGCCACGGACCTCGCGGTGGCAACGATGTCTTCGAACTCTTTTTTCAGGCGCTGGTTGCTCCAACCGATGCAGATCATGTCTGCTCGTTCAAATGCAGAACGCAACGCTGCCCCTTGCTGTTCCTTGCCTTCCAGGATCTGGCTCGACCAGCCCATGGTATCGAAGATCAGCCCAAGGATATGTTGAGCAAGGGTGTGCTGCTCACCTATCGGGGTTGTTATGACGACGAAGGGCGTCCATGCATGCAGCCGCCGACTTCTGAATTCAAAGGAAAGAAGTCGAATGATTTCCTGAAGACGTGCAGCGCCAATGGTTACATCAACGAAGTCACAATCGTCCGTGATCCACTTCTGACCCAGCAGACGCGCCGCAGCCTCCACGAACAGAACCGTCAGGATATCGGGCTGATCGGCTGGTATCTCACGCCGCATGAACTCCCGCAGGGTCGATGCGCGTATCCCTGGCTGTACGACCTGGGTGCAGAAAGCCGTCAGAGCCGTGTCGTAGCGACGATCATGCTCCAATCCCATTTCATACCGCGCTGCCAGCTTTTCGGCCGTCATTGGCGCCACGGTCCTTTGAATAATGCGGCGGAGACTTTCCCGTTCGCTTGACGCTACGTACCCTGCCCGCCCGCGGGTAGCAAGCGATACCCCGCCGCATGGCCCCTCCGCTCGTCGTTGGGTGCGCTCATGACAGTGGCTGTCGATGTTGGTGAGTATCCTGCCCATGAGCGCGCGCCGTAACGCCCCCCTTTGTTGACTTAGAGCATGCGCGGCGCGGGGTGAGGGCGTGATTGAAGCGACCAGCACACTGGCGAGCGTCCTCAGAATGGTCGCCTTCCCCAGCGATGTAAATAAATATTTACGTCAACTTTGATTGACACTTTTGCTGTGACAAGCATACTCTTCCTTATCCCCAGAGCCCCTGCAGTGCATGGAGGGGGAGAAGGAGAGAGCGTGATCGGTAAGATCAACCAACCGCATCCGGGTGCTGCGCTTTACACCGACGAGGAAAGGCGGCGGCGTGACGCGAGCGGATGGACGCTGGTTCAAGGCATACTGGCCCCGGTCCAGTTCCTGGTTTTCCTGGTCAGTCTGGCCCTGATCGTCCGGTATCTGTCGACAGGTGACGGTCTGGCGATGGCTCAGATGTCTGTGGTCATCAAGACACTGACCCTCTACGCGATCATGGTCACCGGCTCGATCTGGGAGAAGGAGGTCTTCGGGGTCTATCTCTTCGCCCGACCCTTCTTCTGGGAAGATGTCTTTTCCATGCTGGTGCTGGCGCTGCACACCGCCTATCTGGCTGCACTGTGGACCGATGGCTTGAGCGCGGGCGGCCTGATGCTGCTGGCGCTGGCCGCCTATGCCACCTACATCGTCAATGCCGGGCAGTTTGTCTGGAAGTTGCGGCTGGCGCGGTTGGATGCGGCACGCCGTGCCGGGGCCGCCCAGGGCGGTGTCGCAGCCGGTCTGGCGCCGGCGGGGAGGGTGCCATGAGCATGCCCCAGCTTGCCAGTTGCGCTGAGCCGCCCGTCGTCACCAGGCAACCGATCCTTCAGCGCGGACAGCACGAAGTCTTTTGCGGCCTGACCTCCATCATCTGGCTGCACCGCAAGGTCCAGGACGCCTTCTTTCTGGTGGTTGGGTCGCGCACCTGCGCGCATCTGCTGCAATCGGCGGCCGGTGTGATGATCTTCTCCGAGCCGCGCTTTGCCACCGCCATCATGGAAGAACGTGATCTGGCCGGGATGGCCGACATGCATGATGAGTTGGATGCCGTTGTCGCCCGCCTGCTGGAACGGCGCCCCGATATCCGCATGCTGGTCCTGGTCGGCTCCTGCCCGTCTGAGGTGATCAAGTTCGACCTGACGCGGGCCGCGACCCGCCTCAACGCCGCCCACGCCCCGCGTCATCGCGTCATCGCCTACTCGGGCAGCGGGATCGAAACCACTTTCACCCAGGGGGAAGATAACTTCCTGGCCGCCCTGATAGCCGACAAGCTGACGATCCGGTCGGGTGGCACAGCCGCCAAGCTGGTGGTCGTCGGCTGCTTGGCCGATGTGGTGGAGGATCAGTTCTCGCGCCTGTTCGCCGAACTGGGCCTGGATGGAGTCGTCTTCCTGCCCGGACGCGACGCCATCAAAGGCCTGGTTGTGGGGCCGGAGACCAGGTTCATCCTGGCGCAGCCTTACCTGGGGGCGACGGCTGCGGCGCTGGAAGCGCGCGGCGCGCGGCGCATTGACGCGATCTTCCCGCTGGGGGCAGAGGGCACCACAGCCTGGCTGAGCGCTATCTGTGCCACCTTCGGTGTCGATATGGCGCGGTTCGATGCGGTGGTGGCGCAGCCGCGCCGCCGCGCCGCCGAGGCAATGGCCCATTACCGGCCCTGGCTGGAAGGTCGCAGCGTTTTCTTCTTCCCCGACTCCCAGCTTGAGCCTTCGCTGGCCCGTTTCCTGTCGCGGGAGATGGGGTCGGAACTGGTGGAGGTGGGAAGCCCGTATCTGCACCGGGAGCATGTGACGGGCGAGCTGGCCCTGCTGCCGCCCCATGTTGTCATCTCCGAGGGGCAGGATGTCGATCAGCAGATCGAGCGTTGCCGTGATGCCAACCCCGACCTGATCGTCTGCGGCCTTGGCCTTGCCAATCCGTTCGAGGCGGAGGGAAGGGTCAGCAAATGGTCCATCGAATTCAGCTTCACCCCCATCCAGGGCTTTGAGCAGGCCGGCGATCTGGCCGAACTGTTTGCACGCCCCCTGATGCGCAACGCGATCTTGAGCGGTGCCGACCGTCGGGAGGCCGCGCGATGAAGCTGTCCATGTGGACCTATGAAGGCCCGCCACATGTTGGCGCCATGCGTATCGCCGCTTCCATGCAGGGCGTGCATTATGTGCTGCATGCGCCGCAGGGCGATACCTATGCCGATCTGCTGTTCACCATGATTGAACGTCGGCAATCGCGCCCGCCTGTCACCTACACGACCTTCCAGGCCCGCGATCTGGCCGGTTCCACGGCGGATGTGTTCAAACAGGCCTGCCGCGACGCGGTGGCGCGCTTCAAGCCCGACGCCCTGCTGGTCGGGGCCTCATGCACGGCAGAGCTGTTGCAGGATGATCCCGGCGGTCTGGCCCGCACCTTGGATGTTCCGGTACCGGTGGTGCCGCTGGAACTGCCTTCTTATCAGAAGAAGGAAAACTGGGGGGCGTCGGAGACCTTCTATCGTCTGGTGCGCGCCTTTGTGGGCCGCAGCCCGCGGCCCGAGAATATCCCCGCCAACAGCTGCAACATCCTGGGGCCGACCTCGCTTGGCTTTCGCTGCCGCGACGATGTGACGGAGATCGTCAAGCTGCTGACGGATGAGGGGCTGGACGTGCGCGTCGTGGCGCCGCTGGGTGCCACCCCCGCCGATCTGGCCCGCCTGCCCGAGGCGGCGTTCAACATCGTGCTGTATCCGGAAATCGCCGATATCACGGCCCGCTGGCTGAAAACCGCGCATGGCATGCCGTTCGTCTCCACCATTCCCGTCGGCGTGGGCGCCACGCAGCAGTTCCTGGCGGAAGTGCGGGCACTGGCCGGCCTGCCCGCCCGGGAGCCCCCATGCCGTGACCGCCTGACCTGGTACAGCCGCTCCATCGACAGCAACTATCTGACGAACAAGCGGGTTTTCATCTTCGGCGACGCGACCCATGCGATCGCCGCTGCTCGCATCGCGTCAGAGGAACTGGGCTTCCGCGTCTGCGGCCTTGGCACTTACATGCGGGAGTTCGCGCGCGACGTACGCGATGCGGCGGCCAAGTACGGGGTTGAGGCGCTGATCAGCGACGACCATCTGGATGTCGAGGCCGCGATTGTCGCTGCCCGGCCCGAGTTGGTGCTGGGCACCCAGATGGAACGCCATATCGCCAAGCGGCTGCGCGTTCCCTGTGCTGTGATTTCTGCCCCCACGCATGTGCAGGACTTCCCGGCCCGCTACTCCCCGCAGATGGGGTTCGAAGGGGCAAATGTCATCTTCGACAGCTGGGTTCACCCCCTGATGATGGGGTTAGAGGAGCATCTGTTGCAGATGTTCCGCGACGATTTCGAATTCAATGACGGGGCTTCGGCCTCTCACCTGCATCCCCACGCTCCTGCCGCCACACCGACACCGGTGCCGGTCGCCGCAGAACCTGTGGCCAGCGTGGCGGCCACCCCTGTCGGGGTGATTGCCGCCTGGACGTTGGAGGCGGAGAGGGAGCTTCAGAAGATCCCGTTCTTTGTCCGGGGCAAAGCCCGGCGAAACACCGAACTCTTTGCCCGGGGCAAAGGGATTCACCCGATAACCGTGGAGACGCTGTATGACGCGAAAGCCCATTTCGCCCGCTGACAGCACCCCGGTCCGGGTGGTGCTGGTGACGCTGGATAACCACATTGTGGCGGCCGTGGACGCTGCCCGTCTGGCGCTGACACGCGAATTGCCGGGGCTGACGCTGACCGTCCATGCCGCCACGGACTGGGCGGAGAATGCGGGTCGTCTGGCGGCCTGCCGGTCGGATATCCTGGCCGGTGACATTATCATCGTCTCGATGATCTTCGTTGAAGAACATGTGAAGGCCATCGCCGACGTGTTGGAGGCCCGGCATCGCGAATGCGACGCCATGGTCTGCTGCATGTCCGCCGGCACGGTCATGAAGTACACGACCATGGGCCGCTTCCGGATGAGCGATGAGCAGAAGGGCCCCTTGGCGCTTCTGAAAAAGCTGCGCGGATCCAGTTCGCGTGGCGGTCGGGACAGCGGCAAGTCGGCGGGCGAACGGCAATTGGCCATGCTGCGCCGCCTGCCCAAGCTGCTGCGCTTCATACCTGGCACGGCCCAGGATGTGCGCCACTACTTCTTGACCTTGCAGTACCGCATCGCCGCGTCGGAAGACAATGTCGCCAATATGGTGCGTCTGCTGGTCGCCAAATATGCGCGCGGTGACCGCAAGGGTCTGCAGACGAAGGTTACGGTTGGCGATCCGGTCGAATATCCCGATGTCGGCCTTTATCATCCGCGCCTCAACCCGCGTGTCACAACGCAGCTGTCAACCCTGCCCAGTGTGCCGTCACCGCGTGGCACCATCGGCCTGCTGTTGATGCGCACCTACATCCTGTCCGGCGACACGGCCCATTATGACCGGGTGATCGCAGCACTGGAGGGCCGGGGCTATCGCGTCGTGCCGGCCTTCTGTTCCGGCCTGGACATGCGGTCGGCGGTTGAACGCTTTATGCAGACAGAGGGCGGCGGTGTCGCCATTGATGCGCTCTGCTCGCTGACCGGGTTCTCGCTGGTCGGCGGCCCGGCCTATAGCGACAGCGCCGCCGCCGCCCGGACACTGGGCAAACTGGACGTGCCGTACCTGTCCGCCTTTGTGACGGAATTCCAGACGAAGGAAGGCTGGCAGAAGTCGGGCCAGGGCCTGACGCCGATTGAAACCACCTTGATGGTGGCGATCCCGGAACTGGATGGGGCCACCGGCGCCATGGTCATTGGTGGTCGGTCGGAAGGCGGTGGTAAGGCGAAGCCCTGTACCTGCGCCCGGCAATTGGGGGAATGCCCGGCCAACCGCGCCTGCATGCAACCGGACGATGAGCGGGTGGAGCTTCTGGCCGGTCGGTTGGCCGCGATGGTCGATCTGCGCCGCAAGCAGCGCCACGAACGCCGTGTTGCCGTCACCCTGTTCAACTATCCGCCCAACAGTGGCAGCATCGGCACCGCCGCCTTCCTGGCTGTCTTTGAAAGCCTGCATGCCACCATGAAGCGGCTGGCGGCGGAAGGGTATGATGTTGACGTTCCCGACAGCGTCGATACGCTACGTACCATGCTGCTGGAGGGCAACGCCGGCTTCCATGGGACGGAGGCCAATGTCCATGCCGTAGTCCCGGCGGACCAGCATGTCCGGCGCGAACGGCATCTGGCCGATATCGAGGCGCAATGGGGGGCGGCGCCGGGCCGCATCCTCAGCAATGGGCGCGGCATTTTCGTGCTGGGTCGGCAGTTCGGCAATCTTCTGGTCGGCCTGCAACCCCCCTTCGGGTATGAGGGCGACCCGATGCGCCTGCTGTTTGAGGGCGGGTTTGCCCCCAACCATGCCTTCGCCGCCTACTACACCTACCTGCGCGAAACATTCCGTGCGGACGCCGTGCTGCATTTCGGCACGCACGGTGCGCTGGAATTCATGCCCGGCAAGCAGACGGGCCTGTCGGCCACCTGCTGGCCCGATCGTATCCTGGGCGCCCTGCCGAATTTCTACCTGTACGCCGCCAACAACCCGTCCGAGGGCTCCATCGCCAAGCGGCGGTCGGCGGCCACCCTCGTCTCCTACCTGACCCCGCCCATCACCCAGGCTGGGCTCTATAAGGGCTTGAGCGAGTTGAAGGCCGGCCTTGACAGCTATCGCGCCACCCCGCCGGAGGCCACCGCCGAGCGCGGGCGGATGATGGCGCTGATCCGCGTGCAGGCCGAACAGCTGGACCTCAGCCCCGCCCCGCCAGATGCCGACGAGGCGCAGGCCGTGCAGTATCTGATGCAGCAGATGATGGAGCTGGAATATGCCCTGATCCCGCATGGCCTGCATGTGGTGGGCCAGGGTATGGACCGGGCAGAGCGGCTGGAACTGCTGGGGCATGTGGTTGCCGGCATGGAGGATGCCGCCTTCCTGCGCAGCGACGCGGCCCTGATGGCGGCCATCGTCGATCAGGACATCCGCGCGATCGACATCACCTTGCGCGGGGCGGACGATGCCAAACGCGCCACCGTCGCCCGCCTGTCCACTATGAATGTCGGCCTGCTGCATAATGAGGAACTGGACGGACTGGTCCATGCACTGGACGGACGGTTCGTGATGCCGTCGCCGTCGGGCGACCTGCTGCGCACGCCAGACCTGCTGCCCACCGGGCGCAACATCCATGGCTTCGACCCGTTCGGCCTGCCCAGCGCCTTTGCCATGCAGGATGGGGAGCGCCAGGCAGCGAAGGTCCTGGAACGCTACCGCCAGATTGACGGACGGCTGCCAGAGACGGTGGCCATCGTGCTGTGGGGTACCGACAATCTGAAGACCGGTGGCGCGCCCATGGCGCAGGCCCTGGCCCTGATGGGTGCGCGTCCCCGGCTGGATGCCTATAACCGGGTCTGCGGGGCGGAGCTGATACCGCTGGCGGAGCTGAAGCACCCCCGCATCGATGCCGTCATGACCCTGTCGGGCATCTTCCGCGACCT
>CALRNG020000060.1:0-11881 GCA_943369495.1 Rhizobium sp. Q54 | reverse complement strand
TGGCCTGGACGCGGCTGATTTCGGCGGTGCCCTGCCGTCAGGCACGCTCAGCTTCGCAGCTGGCGAGACGGTAAAGACCATCACTGTCCGGGTCGCGGCCGACAATGTAATTGAACAGGACGAACGGTTCACCGTCACCCTGTCCAATCCGTCGGCCGGCATGGATATCCTGGTCGATCAGGCCCAAGTCACCATTGTGAATGACGACCCGGCCAATCCGCGCCTGTCCATGCCGGCGACCACCGCCATTCTGGCGGGCCTCAGCAGCGTTGTGGGCGGCATCGCGGTTCAGGCGGCCCAGGGCGGTACGGTTACCGTCACCCTGATCCCCACGGGCGGCGCCATCACCCTGGTCGGCCCGGCCAGCCAGAGCCGGGGCAGCGGGGCCGTCACCCTGACGGGCACGCTGGCCGATGTGAATGCCACCCTGTCGGGACTGTACTTCACCCCCAACAGCGGCACCACTGCCGGCTCAATCCAGGTGGTGGCCGGCAACGGTACCGTCCCGCGCAGCGACGTGGCCACACTGGACCTGCGAGTCGCAACGGCGCCGGAGAATATCCTGCCCGTCAAGCCACTCGTCGTGGCCGGCATTAAGGGTGAGATCATCGGCGTCAGCGTCGCAGACACCGACAGCCCGACCCTGACCGTCACGCTGACCCCCACCGATGGCATCGTCGGTGTGACCGCCATGGGCGACGTCACGGTGACCCGTGGGGAGAACGGGGTGCTGGTCCTGACCGGTTCCACCGCCGCGGTGAAACAGTCCCTGGCGACGGTGGAATTCACGGGTCTGCTTGGTAAGCCGCAGGGATCGCTGCGGATTGAGACGGACGACCACGACCCCATCACGCCCAATGACAGCGATCTGATCCTGATCGAAGTGTTGCAGCCGCCGCAGACAGTGATCCCCGGCGGGGTCACCATCCCGCGTGGCACCGCGTCGCCGGTCACTGGCATCAGCGTGGCGGACACTGACAGCCCCGTCCTGTCCGTCACGCTGACCCCGACCAGCGGCACCGTGGCCCTGACCGCCATTGGCACCGCCAGCCTGACCGAGGTCTCCAATACGGTGATCCGTGTCACGGGCAGCGTGGCCGATGTCAATGCCACGCTGGCGACGCTGCTGTTCACCACCATTGATGGGGTTGAAACAGCGCAGCTGCTGGTCCAGACCTCCGACCTGGATGCCCGCACCCTGGACAGCGAGAGGCTGCTGACCATCCGTGCGGTGGATGATGTGCTGCGCCTGCCGGCCTCCGGTGCGACGCTCAGCATCGACCGCTACGCCACGGTCATCGGCAATATCGGCCAGGATGTCATCACCCTGGCCCGCACCTCCGGGACCACCATCGCCGTAACACAGCTGGAAACGCTGATCGGCAGCGCCCAGAATGATGTGGTGACCAGTACCGGCACCGTGGGCTCCACGATGACCGTGGAAATGCTGGAAAGCCTGACGGGTTCGCCCGCCACTGACCTGATCTATCTGGGCGGTGCCAGCAGCACCATCTGGATCCAGCAGATCGAGGAACTGGTGGGCAGCCGGGGCCGCGACCGCGTCACCCTGGGCGATGCCGGCAACAGCATGGCCGTCTCCGCCCTGGAGACGCTGATCGGCGGGCGTGGCCTGGATCAGGTCACGCTGGCCGGCGGCGGTGCCACCATCTCCGTGGAAGGCATCGAAAGCCTGATCGGCGGCAGCGGCACCGACTTCGTCTTCACCGGTGCCGTCGGTGGCACGCTGTGGGTCAAGGGTGTCGATGTCCTGGTGGGTGGCAGCGGCACGGACGCCGTCCGTCTGGCCGATGGCGGCAACAGCCTGCTGGTGCGTGGTCTTGAGACCCTGACCGGCGGCAATGGCACCGACATCGTCACCATTGGCAATAGTGGCGCCACCATGCTGGTCAGCGGGATCGAAACCGTAATCGGCGGCGCATCCCGGGAAGTGATCACCCTGGGCAGCCAGGGCGGCACCATCCGGGTCAGCGGGGTGGAAACCCTGACGGGTGGCAACGGGGCGGATATCGTCACCGTGGCCGACGCAAAGGCCATCCGTTTCGAAGGCGGGTCTGGGGCCGATCAGATCGCGTTGGCGACAAGCCAGGTGGCCGACCAGATCGTCTACCGCGATGCCAGCGACGGTGCAGCGGCAGGTGCGAATACGGGCTTTGACCGTATCACCAACTTCCAGACAGCCCTGGACAGTCTGTCCCTGGTCGGCAGCCTGCGCAGCCTGCTGGACCGCAACAGCGACGGTGTCGTGCAGGGGGCCGACCGGGCGACCGGGCAGATCGATATGGCCAATGACGAGGTGGTTCGTCTGACCGCCACGACCAGCAGCCTGAACGATGACAGCCTGATCGCCATCCGCACCGCCATCGGTGCCCTGAAGAACCCGCGTACCGGCGGCAGCGTCATGGTCCTGGCCAGCGACGAAACCGATACCGGGGTTTATGTGGTCACCAAGACCAATGGTGACCAAAGCATCACGTCCGGGGAGATCAAGCTGCTGGGCGTCGTCTCCAACGCCAAGCTGGGAAGCGGCAACATCACCTTCGGGGGATAATGCCGGATGCTGACAAGGGGGCCTGCCGGTGCCAAGCTGCCGGTTGGCCCCTTTTTTCTGGTGGCATGAGTTTAAGGCTCATGCCACCAGAGGCCGACGACCGTCGGCCCGCGATCACATGATCGCGCAAGCCAAGGGCGCGGATGCGCCCGCCCGGCGCATGAGGGAGAAGGAAATGCTGGCATCAGCTTCGGGGACGGGACTTGGCGCGTAATCTGGCATTGACCTGGCAGTTGACGGAAATCCATGGCTGGGGTCTGGTGGGTGTCCACACCGCCCTGTGCCTGGTCGACCGCAACCAGCCCCCGCTGCTGCTGGAAAAGCCGGCTTTCATCACCATGCGCCCGTCCACGCGCGAAAGGCTGGAAGCGCTGATGGATGGCTATAACCAGATTTCCGCCCTTTCCACCAAACATGGCGGCAAGAAGCTGAAGCTGCATGATTGCACGGCCCTGCATGCGCTGGGCAATGGCTTCATCCCCGGCGCCACCAGCGACCTTTACCAGGGGGAAGCCAATATCGGCGTTATCGCGTTCGAGGATACGGGCGTGGACAAGGCCACCCTGGAACGGGCGCGCCAATATGACCGGATCATCGTGCATTCCACCTACAATCATGAACTGCTGGTCGAACGCGGCCTGCCCGATGTGCGGGTGACGTTCCAGGGCGTGGACCCGTCGGAAATGCCGCTGCTGCCCCATACGGGCCTGTTCGGTGACCGGTTCGTGGTGTTCTCCGGTGGCAAGATTGAATACCGCAAAGCCCAGGATGTGGTGCTGGCGGCGTTCCGCATCTTCCACGAACGCCATCCCGATGCCCTGCTGATCACCGCCTGGCACAATGCCTGGCCGCATACATCCGCCGACATCGTGGAGTCGCCCCTGTCGGTGCGCGCACCGCGCATCGACACCGCGACCCACCGGCTACGCATCACCGATTGGGCCGTTGATCATGGCGTGCCCGCCGATGCCTTTGTCGATCTGGGCTTTCTGACCCGCGCACAGATCGCGCCCATCCTGGCCGAATGCCATGCCGCCCTGTTCCCCAACCGGTGCGAGGGGGCGACCAATCTGGTGGCGATGGAGGCCATGGCCTGCGGCGTGCCCGTCATCCTGTCCGACAATACCGGCCACCGCGACCTGATCGTTGAGGATAATTGCCTAGCCCTGGGCCAGCAGACCGCTGTCCCCAACCCGCGCGGCACCCGCCAGGGCTGGTGCGAGAGTTCAGTGGAAGAGGCCGTGGCCCATCTGGAGACGCTGTACACAAGGCGTCAGGACGCGCGTGCCATCGGCGACCGGGGCAAGATCTTCATCCGCACCGAACGCACATGGCGGGATTTCGCGGAAAGCTTTATTGATGCGGCAGCTTGACCGGCAGGTATGACGCGATGACCGCCTTGACCATCATCACCGGCGGGGCCGGCTTCATCGGCTCCAACCTCGTCGCGGCTCTGGCCGCGCGCGGGGAGGAAGTGGTGGTCTGCGACCGGCTGGGTTCCGGAGACAAGTGGCGCAATCTGGCCAAACACCTGGTGACCGGCTTTGTGCCGCCGGAGCAGCTTGCGGCCTACCTTGCCGCCCATGCCGGGTCGGTGAAGGCCGTCCTGCATATGGGCGCCATCTCCGCCACCACGGAAACCGATGCCGACCTGATCGTCGACAGCAATATCCGTTTCTCCACGCTGCTCTGGGACTGGTGTGCCGCCCATGATGTACCGCTGATCTATGCCTCCTCGGCGGCGACCTATGGCGATGGCAGCCAGGGCTTTTCCGACGATAATGACCCGGCGGCCCTGGCGCGCTTACGCCCGCTCAACGCCTATGGCTGGTCGAAGCTGGCCTTTGACCGGTTCGTCATTGATCAGGTCCGGCGCGGCCGCCGCCGGCCGCCGCACTGGGCCGGCCTGAAATTCTTCAACGTTTACGGCCCTAATGAATATCACAAGGGCGAGATGATGAGCGTGGTGGCCAAGAACCACGCCATCGCCAACGCCGGGGGCCACGTCCGCCTGTTCAAGTCGCACCGCCCCGACTATGCCGATGGCGGGCAGTTGAGGGATTTCGTCTATGTCCGCGATTGTGTGGATGTCGTGCTCTGGCTGCTGGACCATCCCGACACCGGCGGCATCTTCAATGTCGGGTCCGGTCAGGCCCGATCTTTCGCCGATCTAATCACGGCACTTTACCGCGCCGTGGGCCGGGAACCGGCGATTGACTATATCGACATGCCCGACAATCTGCGCTCCAAATACCAGTATTTCACGCAAGGTCAGCTGGACCGGCTGCGCGCCGCCGGCTACACGGCCCCCATGACAGGGCTGGAGGAAGGGGTGGCCGACTATGTCCGCCATTTCCTGTCCCAGCCCGATCGCTACAGGTAACGCGATGGATACCTATCGCCACGCCGTCGCCCTTCACCGTGCCGGACAGGGGGCAGAGGCCACCGCCGCCGCCCGCCGGGCCTTGGCCGAAGCGCCAGATGACCCCCTGACCCATAATCTGCTGGGCGTCTGCCTGACCACAGAGCAGCCGGCAGCAGAAGGGATCGACATTCTGCGGGCCGCCGTCGCGCGCTGGCCCGACCATGAACATCTGGTCACCAATCTCTCCATCGCCCTGCTGAACGCAGGCGAGCAGAAGGCCGCTTGGCGGTGGCTGCGGCATCTGGCCGTGCTGAACCCGGCCAGCGCGGTCGCCTTCGACCGGCTGGGGCTGCTGTGCAACACCTGGCGCGGCGACCGGGAGGCGGCGACCCGTCTGGCCGACCGCGCCGTGCGCCTGTCACCGCAGGATGAAGGCATTCGCATCAACCAGTCCCTTGCCTGGGCACCGCATGATCTGGACCGGACGATCAAGGCGCTGGACGCCGCCATCGTCTTGAACCCGCAGAACGTGTATCCCTATGTGCAGCGGGCGGGCGCGATGCTGCGCCGTGGGCAGTGGCAGGCCGCCCTGCACCCGCTGCGCCGTGCGCTGAAGCTCGACACCGCCAATGACGACGCCATCAAGCATGCGCTGCGCTGCCAGCGCTACCACGCCGCCATCCAGTCCGCTGCGGCCCGGGACCCAGGCCCCAGCGACGGCATCCTGATACGCGGCCCCTTCTCCACCGCCTCAGGCTACGCCCATATGGGCCGCCGCTATATCCAGACCCTTCGGCAGCAGGCCGTGCCCCTGCAGGTGGTTGGCGTCTTCGGGCATGAAACCTGGAGTGACGAACCGCTGGAGGCGCCGGTGGGCGCCAAGGCCGCCATCAACATTATGGTGCCCCTGGCCGTGGAACCCATTCCCGGCCTTTCCACCATCCTCTATTCCATGTTCGAAGGGCCACGCATCTCCCCCACCTGGGCGAAACAGAGCCTGACCGCCGACATGGTGATCGTGCCCACGCAAAGCTCCCGCCTCGCCTGGGCCAGCCAGGGCTACCCGGAGGATCGTATCCGCGTCTGCCCCCTGGGCGTGGATGCCGAACCGGCGGCGGCGGATGCCCCGCCGCTGGTCCTGGTCGATGGCAGCGGGCGGCAGGTGGCGAGTTATCGCCATCGCTTCCTCAACGTATCGGACGCCATCCCCCGCAAGAACCTGGATGGGGTGCTGCGCGTCTGGCTGCGCGCCACCAACCGGGGCGACGATGCCGTCCTGATCCTGAAGCCCGGCAAGGGCGGGAACGAGGCGGCGCGGCGCCATTTGCAGACCATTGTCCGCCAAACACAGGAACATGTGGGCCGTTCCTTCGCCGATGCCGCCCCCATCGTGCTGGTCGATCAGCCCTTGAGCGAGGCGGAGATGACGGGCCTGTTCCGCGCCGCCCGTTATTACTGGAGCCTGTCGCATGGCGAGGGTTGGGACCTGCCGCTTTCCAAGGCCGGTGCAATGGGCATGGGCCTGATCGCGCCGGCACATAGTTCTTATCTCGACTATCTGGATAGCCGCTTTGCCCGCATGATCCCGTCCACCACCGGCCCGGCCCACCTGCCCTACAGCGCGGAGCCGTGGGAGCCCTTTTTCGGGCTGGACTGGTGGAACCCGGATGAGGAGGCGGCGGCTGCCATCATCGCCGACATCATTGCCGGGCGCGACAGCGCCCTGCCCGATGCCAGCGCCCATCTGCTGAAAAATTTCACCTGGGGCCAGGCGGCGTATAAACTGCGCACGATCCTGGCCGATGCAGGCCTGCTGCGCCAAGGGGGCACGCCTTGACCGACCTGTTCGAAACGGCGCTCAACCGGCATAAGGAAGGCAGGCTGGCAGAGGCGGAGACGCTCTACCGGCAGGTTCTGGCGGCCAACCCCGACCATCCCTATGCCAATAACAATTACGCCATCCTGCTGCGGGCCCAGCGGCGGTGGGAGGATGCGGTGGCCTGTTACCAGCGGGCCGTGCGCGCCAATCCCGACGATGCCCAGGTACTCAACAACCTGACCTGTGTGCTGTCCGACCTGGGCCAGGAGACGCAGGCCGCAAAGATCGCGATGCGGGCCGTTGCCCTGAAGCCCGACTATGCGGAGGCCTGGTTCAATCTGGGCAATATCCTGCGCAATCTGGGCGGTGCCGACCAGGCCCGTCAGGCCTTCCGCCGCGCCGTCCGCATCCGGCCCGACATGGCGGAGGCCTGGTCCAACCTGGGCGACATGCATAAGTCGTCATCCGAACTGTCCCAGGCCATGGAATGCTACCGCACGGCCCTGCGCCTGCAGCCCGGCCTGCCGCAGCCCTATGTCAATCTGGGCGAGGTCTTGAAGGAACAGGGCCGCGTCACCGACGCCATCACCCTGCTGCAGCACGCGCTGGAACAGCACCCCGCATTGCCGCTGCTGCATTCCAACCTGCTGTTCGCGCTGCATTACACGCCGCATGTGCCGCCTGAGGTGATTTTCCGCGCGCACCGGCATTGGGGCGAACGCCATGCCGCCGCACTGATCCAAGCCAACCCGGTTTTCCCGGCCCATGACCGCAGGCCCGACCGGCGGCTGCGCATCGGCTATGTCTCGCCGGATTTCTGCGGCCATGCCGTCTCCTGCTTTCTGGAGCCGCTGCTGCGCGGGCATGACCGGTCACAGGTTGAGATTTTCTGCTATCCCATTTCCCGCCGCAATGATGCCGTCACCGACCGGTTCAAGGCCATCACCGGCCACTGGGTCCCCCTGACCGGCCTGACCGATGATGAGGCGGCGGACCGTATCCGCGCCGACGGCATTGATATCCTGGTCGATGTGGCGGGCCATACCTGCGACTGCCGCCCCCTGATTTTTGCACGCAAGCCGGCCCCCATCCAGGTCTCCTGGCTGGGTTATCCTGATGGCACCGGCATGACGGCCATGGATTACCGCCTGACCGACGCCATCGCCGACCCGCCGGGCGTCACCGACGGCTGGCATCTGGAAAAGCTGGTCCGGCTGCCGGATGGTTTCCTCTGCTTCCGTCCCGCACAGGACACGGGTGCAGCCGGCCCCCGGCCGGCCCGGCGCAACGGCCATGTCACCTTTGGCTCGTTCAACAACAACGCCAAGATCACCCCGGAAGTGGTGGCACTCTGGTCCGCCCTTCTGCACCGCGTGCCCGGTTCGCGCCTGATCTTGAAAAGCAAGCCCTTCGCTGATCCGGCCACGCTGGCCCGTTACCAGTCCCTGTTCAGTGCGAACAAGATCACGCCTGACCGGGTGGACCTGCTGCCGCAGATCCCGGACCAGGGCAGCCATCTGCGCGCCTATGACCGGCTGGATATCGCGCTGGACCCGTTCCCCTATAATGGCACCACGACCAGCTGCGAGGCGCTGTGGATGGGCGTACCGGTGGTGACCCTGCTGGGTACCCACCATGTCGCCCGGGTCACGGGCAGCCTGCTGCACCGCATCGGCCTGGATGATCTGGTCGCGGACAGCACCGATGCCTATCTCGACATCGCCGCCGGGCTGGCGGGGGACCTGGACAGGCTGGAAACCCTGCGCCGGACCCTACGGCCCCGCCTGCAGGCCAGCCCGCTTTGCGACCCGTACCGCTTCGCAGGCCAGGTGGAGGCGGCCTATCGGCGGATGTGGCACGACTGGCTGTAGGTCGTGACGCCGTCAGTGCGGCTTCACGCCCGTCGATTGCTCGATGCTGTTCAACGCTTCGGCCAGCCGGTGCGACGCGCTGCCCCGCTTGGCCGGCTGCTGCTGCACCGATGCGTCGGGCGACCATCCGGCCAGGAAGATGACCTCGAACGTGGCCGGCACGGTGCCGTCCTCCTCGCGGAACAGCTCCATATAGCGTTCGGCGGCGCGGACAATCACCTCACGACGCGTCGGGCGCTTCAGGCGCGACAGGGCGGCATTGGTCTCCCCCATGCCGCGCAGGTCGCGCATCAGGCGGAACGGGTCGGGATAGCTGACAGTGAGCGTGTCCATATCCGCCACGGGCAATGCAAATCCGGCACGCTGCAGCAATCCGGCGGCGTCACGGATACCGGCCATAGGGCTGATCCGGGCGGACACACCGCCGGTTACTTCCATCTCTGCTTCCATCAGGGACCGGCGCAGCTCAAACAGGCTGTCGCCGCCCAGCATCGCCGCGATGAACAGCCCGTCGGGGCGCAGCGCCTGTCGCGCCTGGATCATGGCACCGGGCAGGTCATTGACCCAATGCAGCGACAGGTTGGAGATGACCATGTCGAAGCTGCCCGGCGCGAAGGGCAGCGCCTCTTCATCCAGCGCCAGCGCGGGGCTGCCGGTATTGCCCCCGGCCAGCCGCGCCATGGACGGCGACAGGTCGGCATGCACCATATACGTGATGCCGTTACGCCCCTTTAGCGCCGGCTCGACCTCGCCACCATGGCTGCCCAGGTTCAAGACGCGGGGAAAGTCGCGCCGGATCATGTCCAGCCGCTCCCCCAGCCTGTCCGCCACCTCCCGCAGCAGGAAGTCATGGGCACCCAGGCCCGCTGCCGCGCGGTCGCGCCGCTGGCGGATCAGGGGTCGGTCGAACAGGAACATGGTGTCGGCGTCGCTCATGCCCTTGCCATACTCCGGCGGGCCGACGCTGGCAACCGTTGAAGGCAGAACCGCGGATACACGACATCCCAGGCCGGCGACTGCCGGCCCGCGACCCCATGGTCGCGTGAGCCAAGCTGCCGGAGGCAGCGCCCGGCGACTGAGGGAACACACATAATCTTCATCGATTTATGACAGCGCGCTCCTTGACAGTCGGGGTCGGGATGATTAGGTCATTGGCACTCACTGGGCGTGAGTGCTAACAACAGGCTCATGCCCCAACCCTTTTGCCTTTTCAGGGAGAGATCCTATGAAGTTCCGTCCGCTGCACGACCGCGTCGTGGTCAAGCGCGTTGAGTCCGAAAAGAAGACGGCCGGCGGCATCATCATCCCCGACACCGCCTCGGAAAAGCCCCAGGAGGGCGAGGTGGTCGCCGTGGGTCCGGGTGCCCGTGACGAGGCCGGCAAGCTAGTCGCTCTCGACGTCAAGGCCGGCGACCGCGTCCTGTTCGGCAAGTGGTCTGGTACCGAGGTGAAGATCGACGGTGTCGAATACCTGATCATGAAGGAAAGCGACATCATGGGCGTTCTGAACGCCTGAGTCGGATCACCGATCCATACCTGACACCATAGAAATTCAGAGGATAGAGCAATGGCTGCCAAGGAAGTTAAGTTCGGCTCCGACGCCCGCGCCAAGATGCTGCGCGGCGTGGACATTCTGGCTGATGCTGTGAAGGTGACCCTGGGCCCGAAGGGCCGCAACGTCGTGATCGAGAAGAGCTTCGGCGCTCCCCGCATCACCAAGGACGGTGTCTCGGTCGCCAAGGAAATCGAACTGTCTGACAAGTTCGAGAACATGGGCGCCCAGATGGTCAAGGAAGTGGCGCAGAAGACGGCCGATCTGGCCGGCGACGGCACCACCACCGCCACCGTGCTGGCCCAGGCCATCGTCCGTGAGGGCGCCAAGGCTATCGCCGCCGGCATGAACCCGATGGATGTGAAGCGCGGCGTCGATCTGGCTGTTGCCACCGTTGTGGCCGACATCCAGGCCCGTAGCCGCAAGGTCACGACCAACGACGAGATCGCCCAGGTCGGCACCATCTCGGCCAATGGCGAAGCCTTCATCGGTGCGAAGATCGCTGAAGCCATGGCCCGCGTCGGCAACGAAGGCGTGATCACGGTCGAAGAGTCCAAGAGCCTGGAGACCGAGCTGGATGTCGTTGAAGGCATGCAGTTTGATCGCGGCTACCTGTCGCCCTACTTCGTGACCAACGCCGACAAGATGATCGCGGACCTCGAAAATCCGTACATCCTGCTGTTCGAGAAGAAGCTGTCGGGCCTGCAGGCCATGCTGCCGGTGCTGGAAGCCGTGGTGCAGTCCTCGCGTCCGCTGGTCATCGTGGCTGAAGACGTCGAAGGCGAGGCTCTGGCCACGCTGGTGGTCAACAAGCTGCGCGGCGGCCTGAAGATCGCCGCCGTGAAGGCCCCGGGCTTCGGTGACCGCCGCAAGGCGATGCTGGAAGACATGGCCATCCTGACGGGCGGTCAGGTCATCAGCGAAGATCTGGGCATCAAGCTGGAGAACGTGACGCTGGACATGCTGGGCCGCGCCAAGAAGGTGACGATCAGCAAGGACAACACCACGATCGTCGACGGTGAAGGCTCCAAGGACGACATCCAGGCCCGCATCACCCAGATCAAGGCCCAGATCGAAGAGACCACCAGCGACTATGACCGTGAGAAGCTGCAGGAACGTCTGGCCAAGCTGGCCGGCGGCGTTGCGGTTCTGCGCGTCGGTGGTGCGACCGAAGTCGAGGTGAAGGAGCGCAAGGATCGCGTTGACGACGCGATGCACGCCACCCGCGCCGCGGTTGAGGAAGGCATCGTCGCCGGCGGCGGCGTGGCCCTGCTGTACGCCACGAAGGCCCTGGAAGCCCTGGCCACCAACGGCCCGGACCAGAAGTTCGGTGTGGACATCGTCCGCAAGGCCCTGCAGGCCCCGGTCCGTCAGATCGCCCAGAATGCCGGCTTCGACGGCTCGGTGATCGTCGGCAAGCTGCTGGAGCAGGCTGACACCAACCACGGCTTCAACGCCCAGACCGGCGAATATGGCGACATGTTCAAGTTCGGCGTCATCGACCCGACCAAGGTGGTCCGCGCCGCCCTGCAGGACGCCGCCTCCATCGCCGGCCTGCTGATCACGACGGAAGCCATGATCGGCGAGAAGCCGACCCCGAAGTCCGCTCCGGCCGGTGGCCCGGGCGGCATGGGCGGCATGGGCGACATGGACTTCTAAGTCCGACGTCGTTCAGCCAATCTGGCCTGAATGCGAAGACCCCCGG
>CALRNG020000059.1:0-11887 GCA_943369495.1 Rhizobium sp. Q54 | reverse complement strand
GCTACGCGGCACGTGCCGCGCGGCGGCGGTCGCCGCCGGAGCGGTTTACGCACAATCGTAAACCGCTCGGGGTCTCTTCCCCCGCCTTCTGATCAACGCCCCCGCCCTGCGCCCCACGCACATCGCCCCCGGTGGCAAAGAGGTTTTCCGCTGACCCACCGGCTTGGTAGGGTCGCCGCCTGTTCTGTGCGGTCTGGCAAGGGGGATGGCGATGGTGACGGCGACGGGCGTGGCGGCAGTGACGGTCATTCCGCCGACCCATCCCCTGACAGGCCGCGTGGTGCCGCCGGGATCGAAATCCATCACCAACCGCGCCCTGCTGCTGGCGGCCCTGGCAAAGGGGACCAGCCGGCTGACGGGGGCGCTGAAAAGCGATGACACACGGCACATGGCCAATGCCCTGCGGCAGATGGGCGTGACCGTCGATGAGCCCGACGCCACCACCTTCATCGTGACCAGCAGCGGCCGGCTGACGGCCCCCGCCGGCCCGCTGTTCCTGGGCAATGCCGGGACGGCCACCCGCTTCCTGACCGCCGCCGTCGCCACGGTCGATGGCACCGTGGTGGTGGATGGGGATGAGCATATGCGCAAGCGGCCCATCGCACCGCTGGTCAAGGCGCTGACGGCGCTGGGCGTGGATCTGGCGGCGCCGAGCGGATGCCCGCCCGTGACCGTGCGCGGCAAGGGCGCGCTGGCGGGGGGCTGTGTGGAAATCGATGCCGGCCTGTCCAGCCAATATGTCAGCGCCATCCTGATGGCGGCGGCCTGTTCCAGCGGCCCCATCGATATCGCCCTGACCGGCAGTGAGATCGGGGCGCGCGGCTATATCGACCTGACCGTGGCGGCCATGCACGCTTTTGGGGCTGTCGTGGAACAGCGGGACGCCGCCACCTGGCGCGTGCTGCCCACCGGGTACAAGGCCGCCGATTACGTCATCGAACCGGATGCATCGGCGGCGACATATCTTTGGGCGGCAGAGGTGCTGACGGGTGGGCGCATCGATCTGGGCGTGCCAGCGGAGGCCTTCACGCAGCCCGACGCCTGTGCTCAAGCTGTGATCGCGCAGTTCCCCAATATGCCGGCGGTCATTGATGGGTCGCAGATGCAGGATGCGGTGCCGACGCTCGCCGTGCTGGCCGCCTTCAACAATCATCCCGTCCGCTTTGTCGGCATCGCCAATCTGCGCGTCAAGGAATGTGACCGCACCCGGGCGCTGTCCACAGAGCTGGTCAAAATCCGGCCCGGTCTGGCCTGGGAGGAAGGCGACGATCTGATCGTGGCCGCCGATCCGGCCCTGGCGGGGCAGAATCTCCCCACCGACATCCACACCTATGCCGACCATCGCATCGCCATGTCCTTCGCCCTGGCGGGTCTGAAGATCAACGGCATCACCATTCTGGACCCGGCTTGCGTGGCCAAGACCTATCCGGGTTACTGGGACGCGCTGCGCTCGCTGGGCGTGGAGTTGGTCTGACGCTTTAACCCGGAAAGCGAAGTTCGACCTTCAGGCCCGGCGCCGCCCCACCCTGGCGGGCATCGGACAAGGCAAGCGTGGCGTCGTGCAGGCGGGCGACGGCGGCGACCAAGGACAGGCCCAGGCCATGGCCCGGCGTGCCGCGATGCGCCTCCAGCCGGACGAATCGCTCCAGCACCTTGTCGCGCTGATCCGCGGGGATGCCCGGCCCCTGATCGGCGACCGACAGGAAGGGGCGCCCTGCCTCGGCCCCCGCCTCGACCCTGATATGGCCCTGTTCAGGGCTGTATTTCACGGCATTCTCGATCAGGTTGCTGATCAGCTGGGCCAGCAGCTGCCGGCTGCCGCTGACCATCACCGGTTCGCGGGCCTCCACATCCATGGACAGGCCGCGTTCTTCTGCCAGCGGCGTATAAAGCTCCGCCACCTCTGCCGCCAAGGCTGCCAGATCGACCGGTTCGAAATCCGTCCGCGCCCGACCGGTTTCCGCCGCCGCAATGGTCAGGATGGCATTGAACACGCCCAGCAGGCGGTCGATCTCGGCAATCGCCTGTTCCAGGGTGCCGAACTGTGCCTCGGACAGGCTGTCATCCAGCTGCGCCAGTTCCAGCCGCGCCCGCAGGCGTGACAGAGGCGTGCGCAGGTCGTGGGCAACATTGTCGGTCACCTGCCGCATGCCCAGCATCAGGCGCCCGATCTCATCCAGCATGCGGTTCAGCTTGGTCACCAGCCGGTCGATCTCATCCCCCGACCCGGTCACCTGCATCCGGTCGGCGAAAGAGCCGGCGGTGATGCGGTCGATGGTGCGGTTGATGCTCTCAATCCGCTCCGCCACCCGCCGGCTCATATAGATGGCGCCCACCATACCCACCGCGAAGGCCAGCGACACGGCCCAGATCAGGCCCGTCAGCAGCTGCCCGCGCAGCAGATAGCGGTCGGTCATGTCATGCCCGACCAGCAGCCAGCCAATCC
The DNA here is from genome assembly GCA_943369495.1 of Rhizobium sp. Q54. Taxonomy (GTDB): domain Bacteria; phylum Pseudomonadota; class Alphaproteobacteria; order Azospirillales; family Azospirillaceae; genus Niveispirillum. The sequence goes on along the minus strand of CALRNG020000059.1, from coordinate 9,441 downwards.
CCTCGATCGGCAGGACAACGGCCACGGCCTGGCGCTTGCGGCCCGGTTCCTTGCGCGATTTGATGTCAAACTCGACCCAGCCGGACCCGGCATCGCCCGTTGGCCAGCTGGCCAGATTGCCGGCGATGATGTCGCGGCCCGGCGTGGTCAGCGCATAGATCATGTCGGTGCGTCCGTCCGACGCGCGTTCCGAAATGATCCGAAGCAGGCCGATACGCCCGCGTTCATTCAGGACATTGCTCAGCTCCTCCACCTCCCGCAGCACGGTTTCTTCCGTATGGCGGTTGATGAAGCCAGCGGTGAACCAATAGACGACGGCCAGGACCACCGCCACCGACAAGGTGAACAGGCCCAAATGGAACGACGCCAGCCGGAAGCTGGTGGTGCGCAGGAAGTTAAGGTTAAACCGGCTCACGGATGACATAGCCCGCCCCGCGTACCGTATGGATCAGGGCCGCCGGATGATCCTTGTCGATCTTCTGACGCAGGCGGGCGATGTGCACATCGATTACATTGGTCTGCGGATCGAAATGATAATCCCAGACATTTTCCAGCAGCATGGTACGGGTCACGACATTGCCGGCATTGCGGATCAGATACTCCAGCAACTGGAATTCACGCGGCAGCAGATCGACGGGTTTTCCGGCGCGCTTTACCGCGCGGGCCAGCAGGTCCATCTCCAGATCGGCGATTTGCAGCTTGGTCACGGGGGCCGAGCCACCGCCCTTGGACCGGCGCTGCATCACCTCCAGCCGTGCCAGCAGTTCAGCAAAGGCAAAGGGCTTGGTCAGGTAATCATCGGCCCCGGCGCGCAGGCCCTTGACCCGGTCATCCACACTTCCCAGCGCCGACAGGACCAAGGCCGGCGTGTCGTTCCCCGTGGCGCGCAGCACCTCCAGCAGCGACAGTCCGTCGCGGCCCGGCAGCATCCGGTCCACGATCAGCCCGTCATAGGGTTCAGAGGCCGCCATGAACAGGCCGTCGCGGCCATTATCGGCGTGATCGACGACATGGCCGGCCTCTTTCAGGCCCTTGACCAGGTAATCAGCGGTGGCACGGTCGTCTTCGATGACAAGGATCTTCATGATGCACGCATCCTAAACCCGGACGGGTTCGCTTGGAAATACCGCCTCAGGCAAAATGAAGCAGCGGTGAAAGCCGCTGCAGGCCGGCGACCGCCGGCCCGGCGCCTGAGGGAACAACAAAAAGAACAATAAAAAGATATGGCCGGGCGGTGGGGGCCGCCCGGCCACAGGGGACGAGAGAGACTACGATGTACGAACCGAGGGAGAGGGTAGCGGCGGGGACCGGAGAGTGGGGAAGCGATCCCCGCCGACCTCTCTTTATGGACCGGCGGGGCGGGGGGGTGTGGGGCTTGGTGCCCCGTCGATCCATTTCTGCACCCTAATCCAGGCCCGCTGACAGCTACCTTTCGGGAAGATGAACAAAGTTTCATCTGTGTCGGCTTGAAACGGGGCCATGCCGGGCCCACCACCGGGCAGGATATCGGATGACAGAATTTTCATGCGGCTGTCAGTTGCCTGTGGGCAGGCCCGTGGCAGTCTGTAACCATCGAAAGCGCCGCCGGACCAAACCGGCCGCCAAGGCAGAAGAAAGATAATGGAGACCATGATGTCGCTTGCCACCGCACGGAACCTTCGCCGCAACCTGGCCATGGCCCTGCTTGCCGGCACCGCCCTGCTGGCCCCGGCGACCATCCAGACCGCTGTTGCTGCCCCCGCCGAGGTGCTGGCCAATGGCGGTGTCGCCGATCTGGTGGAGCGCGTGTCGCCCGCCGTGGTGACCATCACCGCCGCCCAGACCGCCCCCACCCGCACGGTAGCCCGTGGCGATCTGCCGCCGGGGTTCGAGGAGTTCCTGCGCCGCTTCGGCGTACCGGGCCTGCCGGGGCAGGGCGGCGGCAACCAGGGCCGGGGCGCGCCGGTGGCCCGCGCGCTGGGGTCCGGTTTCGTGTTCGATGCCGCCGGCTATGTCGTGACCAACCGCCATGTCATCGCCGATGCTGACCAGGTCACCGTGGCCTTCAGTGACGGGACGGAGCGTGAGGCCGAAGTGATCGGCGAGGATGAGCGCACCGACCTGGCCGTGCTGAAGGTGAAGACCGACAAGCCCTTGCCCGCCCTGAAATTCGCCGACAGCGACAAGGTGCGTGTGGGCGATGTGGCCGTCGCCGTGGGCAACCCGTTCGGCCTTGGCGGCACCGTCACCGCCGGCATCGTGTCGGCCCGGAGCCGCGATATCGGGTCCGGCCCCTATGATGATTACCTCCAGCTGGATGCCTCCATCAATTCCGGTAATTCCGGCGGCCCGACCTTCAACTTGGGCGGCGACGTGATCGGCATCAATACCGCCATCTTCACCCCCAATGGCGGCTCCGTCGGTATCGGCTTTGCCATCCCGTCCAATCTGGCCAAGCCGGTGGTCGAAGCGCTGAAGCGCGATGGCAAGGTGGAGCGCGGCTGGCTGGGCGTGAATTTGCAGGGTGTGACCAAGGAACTGGCCGACGGGCTGGGCCTGTCCAAGGAGGGCGGGGCCCTGATCGCGGCCATCGAACCGAAGAGCCCGGCGGAAAAGGCCGGGTTGAAGCCCGGTGACGTGGTGCTGTCTGCAGGCGGCAAGCCCATCAAGGATACCCGCGACCTTGCCCGCCAGGTCGGCATGGTGAAGCCCGGCGCCAAGCTGGACCTGGCCCTGTGGCGCGATGGTAAGGAACGGATCATCGCCGTCACTGTCGAACAGGCCCCCGGTCAGCCGCAGCAGCGTCTGGCCAAGGCCGAGGCGCAGAAGCAGGAGGGCGAAGAGGTGGCGGGCCTGAAACTGTCCGGCCTGACCGATCAGTGGCGCCAGCGTCTGCGCCTGTCCGGCGATGCCGCCGGTGTGGTGGTGCTGGATGTGAGTGAGGGGGTGGAGGGTCTGCGCCCCGGCGACCTGATCACCGCCGTCAATAACAGCGCCGTCAGCAGCCCGTCCGATGTGGCGACCCAGGTGAAGGCGGCGTCAAAGGCCGGTCGCAAGAACGCCTTGGTGCAGGTCCGCCGTGGCGAGACCACGGCCTTCCTGACCATCCCGGTGGATGTGGGCTGACCTGCATGGATGCACAAAAAAGGGGAGCGGTCTTCCGCTCCCCTTTTTTTGTTCACCAGGAATGTAACACCAAGGGTCATGGGCAATGACCCTTGGAGGCCGGCGACTGCCGGCCCGCGCACCCATGTGCGCGTAAAGCCCAAGCCCACGGATGTGGGCGCCCGGCGCCTGAGGGAACAAGCATTACCAAGAGCCATTAACAATGGCTCTTGGTATGACCCGCTACTCCGCCGGCACCTGCGGCGGGGCGTTGTGGAGGCGTTCTTCCTCCTCGATCTTGCGGCGGATGATGCCGATGGGCTGCACGCCCCGGGCGAACATGCTGTAGAGCACGGGCGTGATGAACAGGGACAGGGCCGTCCCCACCGTCACGCCGCCCACGATCACCCAGCCGATGGCCATCCGGCTTTCCGCGCCCGCCCCATAGGCCAGCGCCAACGGCAAGGCACCGAACACGGTCGCGATGGAGGTCATCAGGATGGGCCGCAGGCGCAGGCGTGAGGCCTCCACCACGGCTTCCATCAGTTCGTACCCATCCTCGCGCAGCTGGTTGGCGAACTCCACGATCATGATGGCATTCTTGGCGATCAGACCGATCAGCATGATCAGCCCGATCTGCGTATAGGTGTTCAGCGACATGCCCGTGACGCTGATGGCCAGAATACCGCCCAGGCCGGCGGGCAGCACCGAGGCCAGGATCATGGCCGGCAGGCGGAAATTCTCAAACTGTGCGGCCAGCACCAGGAAGGCCACCAGCATGGCCATGCCGAAGGCGAACCAGATGGCGCTGCTGGCTTCCAGCTGCAACCGCGCCGCGCCTTCGAAATTGAGCCGCGCTTCCGCCGGCAGCACCTCTGCCGCAGCCCGGCGCACCTCCTCGATGGCATCACCCATCACCGCACCTTCGGTCAGGTTGGCCGTGATGGTGATGGAGCGCAGCCGGTTATAGCGGTTCAGCTCCGTCGGCCCGGCCACGTCACGCACCTGGATCAGGTTGGCCAGCGGGATCAGTGCCCCGGTCGTCGTGCCCGTGGTGGAGCGTACGAAAATGTTGGACAGGTCGCGCGGGTTGGCGCGGTCCTGCGCCTCGGCGCGCAGCACCACATCATATTCCTCGCCCCGGTCCAGGTAACGGGTGACCAGCTTTTCACCCAGCATGGTCTCCAGCGTGCCGCCGATGGTGGTGACCGGCACGCCCAGGTCGGCGGCGCGGTTACGGTCCACGGTCACGTAAAGCTGCGGCTTGGTCTCATCATAATCGGCGGAGAAGCCGTTCAGGCCCGGATATTCCCGCAACCGCTCGATTAAGGCGTCGCGCCATTCAGCCAGTTCCTCAAACGTATTGCCGCCAATGACCACCTGAAGCTGATTGGCCGAGGCCCCACCCCCCAGACCCGAGGGCAGGATGGGCACGATGCGGGAGCCAGGGATGCCCGCCAATTGGGGGCGCAGCCGGTTGACCATCTCCGGCACTGTCAGTGTGCTGACCCGGTCATTCCAAGGCGGGGTGCGGATGACAACCATGGCGCGGTTGACGCCAGAATTGCCGCCCCAGCCCGGATTGAGATTGGTCAGGATACTGTCAATCTCCCCCGACTTCAGATAGGGCTGCAGCAGCGCCTCCACGCGGGCGACCTCCTGCATTGTGTAATCCATGCTGGCCCCTTCCGGACCGGCGATGGAGATACGGGCCACCCCACGATCTTCCAAAGGGGCCAACTCGCTGGGCAGGGTCATGGCCAGGAGGCCAGTCACCACCAGGACACCAACCATCAGCGCCAGGACCAGGGTGCGAGCGGCCAGGGTCTGGCGCAGCAGGGCTGTGTAACCGCGCGTCACAGCGGACAGAAACGCTTCCGTCCAACGGAACAGGCCACGCGGTTCCTGATGCCCGCCCAGCAGCTTGGACGACAGCATGGGCGACAATGTCAGCGCCACAATGCAGGAAAAGGCGATGGCGGCCATCAACGCTATGGCGAATTCCCGGAACAGGCGCCCCTGGTCACCTGGCAGCATGGAGAGGGGCGCAATCACGGCCAGCAGCACCGCCGTGGTGGCGATCACCGCAAAGCCGATCTGCCGCGCACCCCGATAGGCGGCCAGCAATGGCGGCTCACCCTCTTCGATCCGGCGGGAAATATTCTCCACCACGATGATGGCATCATCCACCACCAGACCGACGGCCAGCACAAACGCCAGCAGGGTCAGCACATTGATGGAGAAGCCCAGGGCTGCCATCACACCAAAGGCTGCGACCAAAGATACCGGAATGGCCAATACGGGGATCAAAGTTGCGCGCAGCGTGCGCAGGAACACCCAGACGACCAGCACCACCAGACCCACGGCCACGGCAATGGCGTGGAACACTTCGTAAATCGACTGGCCCACAAAGGTGGCGTCGTCCTGACGTATCTCCAGTTTCATCCCCGGCGACAGGTTGCTCCGGAATTCCGTCAGCAGCTTGCGCACACCTTCCGACACTTCCATCGTGTTGGCCGTGGACTGGCGCACGATACCCATGCCGATGGCACTGCCGCCATTCACCCGGAAATCGCCCCGATCGTCACGCGCCGCAACCTCTACCCGGGCCACATCGCCCAAACGGATCCAATTGGCCCCGTCCTGGCGCACCAGAATGGCGGCGAACTGCTCCGGGCGATTCAGGCGGGTATCGGTACGCACCGTGAATTCACGCTGGCTGCTTTCGATACGACCGGCAGGCAACTCGGCATTCTCGCGCCGGATAGCGGCCTCCAGGTCCTGCACCGTCACTTGGCGTGCAGCCATGGCGTTGCGGTCCAGCCAGACGCGCATGGCGAAGTCGCGCCGCCCGCCGATACGCACCGATGCCACACCCGGCACGGTCCCCAGCGAATCCAGGTAGTAGCGCCGGACGAAATCCGTCAGCTCCAGCTGATTCATGCGATCGGACGACAGGGTGATCCACATGATCGGGTTGCCATCGGCATCGACCTTGCTGATTTCCGGCAGTTCGGCCTCTTCGGGCAGACTGTCAGAGATGCGACCGACACGGTCACGCACATCATTGCTGGCGGCGTCGATATCGCGGTCGATCTCGAACTCCACCGATACCGAGGAACTGCCCTCGCGGGACCGCGACCGGATGGTCTTCACCCCCTCGATGCCGTTGATGACGCCTTCGATCCGCTCCGTGATCTCATTATCCACCACCTCGGCGCTGGCGCCGGGATAGGAGGTGCTGATGGACACGATGGGATAATCGATCTTCGGCAGCTCGCGCACCGGCAGCTTTTCATATCCCAGGACGCCAAACACGACCAGCATGGCGCTGATCACGAAGGCAAGCACGGGGCGCTGGATCGAAATGTCGGAGATCACCATGGTGGGGTTCCCAGGCGTGTCGCTGTCATGTCCATGTCGATGCCGCCCCGGCGGACCGGGAGATCGGGGCGGCAGAGGGGCAGCCGATAAGGGCCGCCGCCAATTCACCGTCAGGGCGCCGGGCGGGCGGCGGACTGTGTACCGGTGGCGGCGGGCGCGCTGACGATTTCGGCCTGCACGGGCACGCCGTCGCGCACCTTCTGTACACCGCGCGTAATGACCAGTTCGCCGCCGGTCAGACCATCGGCCACTTCCACCACGCCGCGCGACCGTGCACCGATGGTGACGGCACGGCGTTCCACCTTGCCCGACGCCACCAGGAACACGAACTGCCGGTCACCCACGGGCACCAGCGATTCCTCCGGCACCAGGACGACATTGACCCGGTTGTCCAGGGTCAGGCGCACCGTCATGAACAAGCCCGGACGCAGCCGCGCATCCTGATTGTCGATCTCCGCCACCGCGGCAACGGTGCGGGTGACCGTGTCGATGCGGGTATCAATGGCGCTCACCTTGCCCAGAAAGGACTGGTCCGGATACAGCGTGGTCTGGGCCGCAATCTCCATGCCGGAGCGCAGGTAGCGCAGGGAGGATTCAGGCACCGTGAATTCCAGCTTTACGGTGCGGGTATCATCCAGCGTCGTCACCGGGTCGGCGGGGCGGACCAGGGCGCCGGGGCTGACCTGGCGCAGGCCCGTATAGCCCGTGAAGGGCGCGCGGATCGTCAGGTCCGCCAGACGCGCCTGCACCGCCCGCACCTCCGCCTCACTGCCGGCCAGTTGCAGCGCCAATTCATCGACGCGCGCCTGGGCCACATTCTGGCGGGCCAGCAGGGAGCGGGCGCGGTCCAGCAGCTGTGCCGTGTTGCGGCGCCCCGCCTCGGCCACGGCCAGATTGGCCCGCGCCTCGCGGTCATCCAGTTCGATCAGCACCGTTCCGGCCTGGACCAGTTGGCCTTCGGTGAAATTGATGGATTTGACCAGACCGGCCGTCTTGGCCGTCACCATCACCGCTTCATTGGCGCGCAGGGTGCCCACGGCATCGAATGTCACGGCAATGTCGCCGCGGGTCACATGGGTGGCGACAACATTCACGGGGCGGGCGCCTGCCTGCTGCTGCGCGGCGGGTTTGGCACCGTCGCGACCGGTCACGTACCAGACGCCGCCGCCAATGGCGACGATGGCAACAACCGTGGCAATCTGAAATGGCAGGCGCATCTTCCTGTCCGATCCTGTCGGTGGGGCCGCAACGGGCGCGGTGCCACCGGTCAATGTCATTGAGAAGCCATTCTACCCCACGGACGGGACAGCAAGCTTCGTTAATTGTTTTTGTCAGGCATCCTCAGTCGTCCGTAAAGACGACTTTAGACAGCAAACCTTTGGTCAGGTTTCCGACGCCCTTCAACTAGATCGGCTAGCCCCATCCTCCAACCCCCCAATTGTTACGCAATGGTAACCGGTCTCGGTAGGGGACAAACTCTTACATTTGAAGGAAAAGCTATGCAAAAACAGCGGGGAAGCTGTCTGCGGATCGCGGCACCACCAGCAGGAAATAGCGACTGCAAGGATCGGTATCGCCGGATTTATCCACAGGGCCGGCAGTGGAAATAACCGCATGGCCCGCCAGGATGCGAGAAAAACCGATCCGACTCGCCTATCATACTAACGGTCAAAGTTCTTGATCGTTAGTATCCGCGCCGACTTAGCTTCGGCGGCGGCCCATGCCGCCGAAGCTTGAAATGCTGACCTGTCAGTATTTCAAGCCGCTGGTATCAGGCAGCGCTGCTGTTCTGGGAACGGCGGGACATGACTTCCGCCAGGAACGCGCGGTCGATGGCGGGATAGCGGGACGGCATCTCCCGTTCGATCCGGTCCATCAGATCTTCTGCCGCCATCGGCCCGTTATACTCCGCATAAAGCAGATACCAGGCGGCAAAGGTGCGGCCCATGATGCGCGGATCCTGATCATCCCCGCATTCCGACATCACCCAGTAGCCGAAGCGCCCATCGGCCCGTTCGCCCACAAACGGCAGCTTGGTCACCGGCAGACGATGGGCCGTGTGATGCTGGTGGGTGTTATGTTGGGCCGGTTTTGACATGATATGATGGCTGATCAGAGGCGGTGAAACGGACAGGGTTGGACTTTGTTAAACTGTCGTTTACAAGTAATCGGCAAGAAACGACTGTTAACTACTATATACGGTAGGATTCAGGATGCAATGCCTGTTCAGATTAGGGGATGCCCGCCCGCTTGTCACATGTGCGGATGGTTATGTCCGAACGGGTGGGGTGGCACGGCGGTCGCTGCTGTTGGGCACCTTTGGCCTGATTTTGCCCTGGCCGGCACGCGCCGCCAGTGCCGATCCGGCAACCCTGATCCGGGCCAATGCCGTGCCCATGGCGGAGGTTGCGGCCTATCTGGACGGGTTCCGGGACTTTCAGCGGGTGACGGGCGCGCCCGCAGCAGACGACCCGCGGTTCCAGGCGGAAATGGCGGCGGCACGGGCGACAGGCGCCATCCGTCTGGCCGAGGGGGCGTCTTTCCTGCGCGACGATACTGATCTCTGCTGGATTGCGCGCCACTATGCCGCACAATTGGCCGCTGGGGCCACTTTCGCGCATGAGGATGCGGGCGGCCGCCATCCGGGTGACCGTATCGCCCTGCTGCATCGGCGGATGGTGGGGGTGAATGCGGAGAACCTGTTCACCAACAGCTTCTTCGATCCCGACCGGGCGGAGATGGCGGGGCGGCTGGCCGTGGATAATCTCATGCAGTCGCCGGGACACCGGGCCAACATCCTGGACCCGCGCTGGACCCATGCCGGGTGCGGGGCGGCGGCTGGCCGCGACGGGTTTTTCCTGGTTCAGCTTTTCGCCGAACGCGCGGCCCTGCTGATGGAGGCGATGCCCGGGCGGGTGCCCGCCGGTGCCACCCTTCCCGCCGGCTGTCAGCAGGCGGCGGAAGGAACCTTCA
>CALRNG020000058.1:0-11928 GCA_943369495.1 Rhizobium sp. Q54 | reverse complement strand
TCGGCCACGGGCGCGCAATCCACGTCGATACCCAGATCGGCCAGCATGGCAGCCAGCAGACGGCCATGCAGCCAAGCGGCCCGTGCCGCTTTCTCCGGGTCGGTGAGATCGCCCACGGTGCGCGCCGCCGGCAGTTCCGGCCAGTGCGGCCCGCGCAGCCGCGCCACGCGCCCGCCTTCCTGATCAATCAGGATGGGGGCGTGGCGGCCAACGGCGTCGCGCAAACTGTCCACCAGGGCCCGCACCTGATCGGGGCTGTCGACATTGCGGCGAAACAGGATGAAGCCCAACGGGTTGGCGTCGCGGAAGAAATCCCGCTCCGCCGCCGTCAGGACGGTGCCTTCACACCCCAGGACCAGGGCCGTGATATCAGCGGACAATGCTGCACCCCGCGCCCTGGGCGGCCATGGCGGCGCAGATCTGCTTGGCCCGCGCCTCGTCCACGGGGCCACCCTGGATGCGGTAGAAAATGCCCTTGGGCAATTGAACGCGCACTGTCCGCATGGACATGCCGCCCAGTTCGCCCCCGAACTTGCGCTGCAGACGCTGCCATTCGGCGGTGGCCTTGGCCTCGCTGTCCACGGCGGCCACCTGGATGCGCACCGCAGGACCGCCGGTGGCGGGCTTGGCCGTCGCGGCGACGGGCGGCACTGTCGCCGGCGCGGCGGCGGCGCTGGGGACCGGCTTCGGTGCCACGGATGCCGGCGGCGGAGCCACCAGCGCCTGGGTCACCGGCTTGGGCGGCGTCTGCTGCTGCGGCAACAATTGCTGTGGCTGCTGCAGCTGCTGTGGAGCCGGGGCGGCCACGGGCGGGGCGTAGGTGGGAACGGGTGCCGGGGCCATCGGGGCCTGACGGGTCCCCTCTTCGGGTGGCGGCCCGCGCAGGGCGGAAACAGCACCCTCACCTGCTTCCGCCATCGGCAGTTCCTCAGCCGGTTCCACCGCGTCGGCGCGGGGCCGCTCCATCGGCGTTTCCGGCGGCGGCAGCAGGCGTTCAACCTCGCCCGGCGGGGCATTGCTGGCGGGGTTCAGCCGGTCATAGACCAGCTTGTCCTGATGCGGCACCTCCATCCCACCCGGCTGTTCAGGACGGATCTTGGTCGGGGCCGTGTCGGCGCGCAGGATGGGCGCCACGCTTTCGGTACCGGCCCGCATGCCCTGATTATAGGCGTAGAAGATGATGCCGCCGAACACGATGATGGCACCGGCAATCACGCCGATATTCAGCAGGTTGCGGCGTCGGGGTGCGGCGGCCTGATAGTAGCCGGCATGCTGCTGCTCATATTCCTGATAATAGGCTTCCTGCGCCTGCTGTGCCGCCGGACCCTGCTGGTAGGCCTGCTGATATTGCGGGTCGGCATAGGGGTCCTGAGCCGGCGCGCGATAGCCCGCGGCGGCCGGATCGACATAGGTCTCCGGCACCGGGGCCTGCGGCGGCGGCGGGGGAGCCGCTGCCTGCGCCGTCAGGGGTGGCGGGGCGGCTTGACGCTGCGGCTGCACATACTCATCCATCGGGTTGGGTTCACCCTGGGGATGCGGCTGTGGCGGCGTTGCCTGCGGATAGCCGGCACGCGGGCTGAAAGACGGATCGGCGCGGAATTCCGCGCGCGGGGCCGGGCGGCCCGCCGGGGGGGGCGGGTTCTGGCCCTTATCGTCCTCGTCATCATAATAGGTCATGGGAATCGCGCCTCAACGCATTTCCTTGACGGGCTCCACGCCCAGGATATCAAGACCACAGGCAATCACCTGGGCCACGGAAGTGACCAGCGCCAGACGGGCGCGGGTCAGGTCAGCATCACCGTCGATCAGGAAACGCATGGACGCGTCATCCTTGCCCTTGTTCCACAGACCATGGAAGGACGAGGCCAGATCGTAAAGGTAGAAGGCGACGCGGTGCGGCTCATGCGCTTCCGCCGCCGCTTCCACCATGCGGGGGAAGGACAGCATCTGCTTCACAATCGCCACTTCCTCGTCCGAAGACAGGCGCGTCAGATTGGCCGCCGCCAGCGACGCCGCCGACAGGTCGGCACCGGCATCGACCGCATGGCGCAGAACGGAATGGCAGCGGGCATGGGCGTACTGCACATAGAAAACGGGGTTTTCCTTGGACTGTTCGGTGACCTTGGCCACGTCGAAATCCAGGGTCTGGTCATTGCGTCGGGTCAGCATGATGAAGCGGACGACACCGGCCCCCACCTCATCCACAATATCGCGCAGGGTGACAAACCGGCCCGCCCGCTTGGACATCTTCACCGGCTGGCCATCATCCATCAGGTTGACCAGCTGGCAGATCTTGACGTCCAGCGCGCCCTTGCCGCCGGTAATGGCGGTCACGGCGGCCTGCATGCGCTTCACATAGCCGCCATGGTCGGCGCCCAGCACGTCGATCAGGTCGCCGCCGCCCCGGCGGAACTTGTCAAAGTGATAGGCGATGTCATTGGCGAAATAGGTGTAGGAACCGTCCGACTTCTTCAGCGGGCGGTCCACATCGTCGCCAAACTGGCTGGCGCGGAACAGGGTCTGGGGGCGCGGCTCCCAATCGTCGGGCTTCTTGCCCTTCGGCGGCTCCAGAACGCCGGTATAGATCAGGCCCTGATCCTCCAGCGTCTTCAACGCCAGTTCGACGGCTCCGGCATTGACAATGGCGCGTTCAGACGAGAAGACGTCATGCTTAACGCCCATCTGCGCCAAATCTTCCTTGATGCGTACCATCATCTGCGCGACGGCGAATTCACGGAACAGCGGCAGCCATTCGGACTCGTCTGCGTTCAAGAACTTGTCACCATACTGGGCCTTCAGCGCCTGCCCGACGGGGACCAGGTAGTCGCCAGGATAAAGACCGGCAGGGATTTCAATGGCCTGCCCAAACGCCTCGCGATAACGCAGATGGGCGGAGCGGGCCAGGACATCGACCTGTGCGCCGGCATCATTGATGTAATATTCCTGGGTGACATTGAAGCCCGACTTGATCAGCAGCCGGGCCAGCGCGTCGCCCACCACGGCGCCGCGCGTATGGCCCACATGCATGGGGCCGGTCGGATTGGCCGAGACATATTCCACATTGACCGGCTTGCCCTGGCCCAGATTGCTCGACCCAAAGCCCGCGCCTGAGTTCAGGATGTCGGCCATGCGCGACAGCCAGAAACCGGTATCGATGCGCAGATTGACAAAGCCCGGACCGGCGACCGACGCCTCCGTCACGCTGGCGGCATCCTTCAGGCGGGCGACCAGGGCATCGGCAATGGCGCGCGGCGGTTTTCCGGCCGGCTTGGCCAGGATCATGGCGGCATTGGTGGAAACATCGCCATGGCTGGGATCGCGCGGCGGCTCAACGGTGATTCGGGAGAAATCCAGCCCGGACGGCAGCTCGCCCGCCAGAACCAACTGATTCAGCGCATCATGAATTTTGACTTCGAAGTCTTTGAAAACGTTCATTTTTCCAAACTTGATCGAGTGTATTCCGGCACGACGCTGCCATCGCGGAATCCGATTATCCGCAAGGCTATTCGGCACCCTACACCGAACCTCCACCTCCACACATCATGCAGAAATGAAAGGCGGGAATGTGACGGCCAACCTCATGGATTGCCAAGGGTCGCGTAACAATTGCTGCAACGCAGCTTAACCCCCCTCCCGTTTGGTGTTACGGTCATTCCACCGTCATCCGGCGGTCGCATATTGGTGGGGGACAGGGGCGAATGGGTATTCATGTCGCGTTGAACCACAAGACCATCTATCGCTACGACCGGCCCGTCAATTTGGGACCGCAGATTGTCCGGCTGCGCCCCGCCCCGCATGCCCGCACCCCCATCCTGTCCTATTCCTTGAAGGTCACGCCGAAGAAGCATTTCCTGAACTGGCAGCAGGACCCGCAATCCAACTGGCTGGCCCGGTTCGTCTTCCCGGAAAAGACCACGGAGTTCACGCTGGAGGTTGATCTGGTGGCCGATATGGCGGCCATCAATCCGTTCGACTTCTTCCTGGAGCCGGCGGCGGAGAAGGTGCCCTTCACCTATGACCCGCTTCTGGCCAAGGATTTGAAGCCGTTCCTTGAGACGGAGCCTGCCGGCCCCCTGCTGTCCGCCTTCCTGGCCGAGATCGATCGGTCTGAGCAGGCGACCGTCAATTTCCTGATGGGCCTGAATGCCAAGCTGCAACAGGCCATCTCCTATGTCATCCGCCTTGAACCCGGCGTTCAGACGCCGGAAGAGACGCTGGAGAAATGCACCGGGTCCTGCCGCGACAGCGCCTGGCTGATGGTGCAGGCGCTGCGCCATCTGGGTCTGGCCGCCCGTTTTGCCTCTGGCTACCTGATCCAGCTGGTGGCCGATCAGAAGCCGTTGGAAGGGCCAGAGGGACCGACGGCGGATTTCACCGACCTGCACGCTTGGTGCGAGGTGTATCTGCCCGGTGCCGGCTGGATCGGCCTGGACCCAACCTCTGGCCTGATGGCCGGTGAGGGGCATATCCCCGTCGCCTGCACGCCCGACCCGTTCAGTGCCGCCCCCGTCACCGGCGGGCTGGAACCGTGCGAGGTGTCGTTTGAACATCAGATGTCGGTGACCCGCATCCGCGAACAGCCGCGCACCACCAAGCCCTATTGGCCCGAACAATGGGCCGCCATCGACACGCTGGGCAAACAGGTGGACCGGGAGATTGTGGAGGGCGATATCCGCCTGACCATGGGGGGTGAACCGACCTTCATCTCCATCGACGATATGGACGGGGCCGAATGGAATACCGCCGCGCTGGGCCCCACCAAACGGCTTTTGTCCGGTGACCTGATACGCCGGTTGAAGCGTCGCTTTGCCCAGGGCGGTCTGCTGCATTTCGGCCAGGGCAAATGGTATCCTGGCGAAAGCCTGCCGCGCTGGGCCTTGCAGCTGTTCTGGCGCAAGGATGGCGATGCGCTGTGGACGCATGACGAATATCAGGCCGATGAACATAAGGATTACGGCTTCAAGGCTGACCATGCCGAGCGGTTCATCAAGATGCTGGCTGAAAAGCTGGGCATTCCTGGTGAATACGCCCGCGCCGCCTTCGAGGACCCCTGGTATTATATCAACAAGGAACGCAAGCTGCCCGTCAATGTCGACCCGTTCGACAGCAAGCTCGACAATGAGGAAGAGCGGGCGCGGCTGGCCAGGGTGTTTGAGCGTGGGCTGGATCAGCCCATCGGCTTCGCACTGCCACTGAACCGCCGGCATGAGGCAACGGGGCCGGTCTGGCTGTCATCGGCCTGGGCGACGCGTACGGATAAGCTGTTCCTGGCGCCGGGCGACAGCCCCGTCGGCTACCGCCTGCCGTTGGGCTCCCTGCCCTGGGTGGCACCGGCACAGTACCCGTACCATTACGAACAGGACCCGTTCGACCCGCGCACACCGCTGCCCGCCTATGAGGAACTGACCCAGCTGGTGGCGGAGAATAAGGGCCGCACCGAACCCAGCGAGCGGCACCGCCGCATGGCCGATGTCCGCGAAGGCGTGCCCGACAAGGGCCAGTCGGCCTGGTGGGTGGTCCGTACAGCGCTGTGCGTGGAGCCGCGCGACGGGCGCCTTTACATCTTCATGCCCCCCACCTCCTACCTTGAGGATTGGGTGGAACTGATCGCCGCCATCGAGGCCAGCTGCGTCGAGCTGGATATGCCGGTGGTGCTGGAAGGCTATGGCCCGCCCAAGGACCCGCGTCTGGCCAACATGGCCGTCACGCCGGATCCCGGCGTGATCGAGGTCAATATCCACCCGGCGGGCAGCTGGGACGAACTGGTCCGCAACACCACGGAACTGTACGAGGATGCCCGTCAATGCCGGCTGGCGACGGAGAAATTCGCGCTGGATGGCCGGCATGTCGGCACCGGCGGCGGCAATCATGTGGTTGTCGGCGGCCCGACACCCGCCGACAGCCCGTTCCTGCGCCGGCCCGACGTGCTGCGCTCGCTGCTGGCCTATTGGCAGAACCACCCTGCCCTGTCGTTCCTGTTCTCCGGCACCTTCATCGGCCCGACCAGCCAGCATCCCCGCGTGGATGAGGCACGGCATGACAGCCTGTATGAGCTGGAGATCGCCTTCAAAATCCTGGACGAGGCGGGAACGAATTGCCCGCCCTGGCTGGTGGACCGCGCGTTGCGTCATCTGCTGGTCGATGTGCAGGGCAACACCCACCGCAGCGAATTCTGCATCGACAAGCTGTACAGCCCCGACAGCTCCACGGGCCGCCTGGGCCTGCTGGAACTGCGCAGCTTTGAGATGCCGCCGCATGCGCAGATGAGCCTGGTGCAGCAGCTTCTGCTGCGCAGCCTGATCGCCTGGTTCTGGAAGCAGCCCTACCGGGCCAAGCTGGTGCGCTGGGGCACCAAGCTGCATGAGCGGTTCATGCTGCCGCATTTCGTGAGCCAGGATATCCAGGATGTCGTGGCCGATCTGCGCGGCGCCGGCTACGCGTTTGACGAAAGCTGGTTCAAGCCGCATCTGAATTTCCGCTTCCCGACCCTGGGCCAGGTCAGCCAGCGTGGCCTGACCCTGGAACTGCGGTCGGCGCTGGAGCCCTGGCATGTGCTGGGGGAGGAGCCGGGCGGCGGCGGCACGGTCCGTTTCGTGGATAGCAGCCTGGAGCGGGTGCAGGTGAAACTGGCCGGTGCCATGGAGGATCGGTTCGTCATCACCTGCAATGGCCGCAAGGTTCCGCTGCAGCCGACGGGCACGGAAGGGGAGTTCGTGGCGGGGGTGCGGTACCGCGCATGGCAGCCCCCTACCTGTTTGCACCCCACGATACCCGTGCATACGCCGTTGATCTTCGATATCGTGGATAGCTGGACGGGTCGCTCGATCGGCGGCTGCACCTATCACGTGGCACATCCGGGTGGGCGGAACTTCACCACCTTCCCGGTCAATGCCAACGAGGCAGAGGGGCGGCGGTTGGCCAGGTTCTTCCCGTTCGGCCACACGCCGGGGCCTATGGCGGCCCCGATCGAGATCAGAAACCCCGAGTTCCCGTTGACCCTTGACCTACGCCTTGGCTGAACCTTCCCGCGACAGAGCGGACGCACTTGCCGAACCCTGGGACGAGATGGTCACAGGGGACGGACATGTGCGCGCGCATTGGCAGGGGTTCATCTCGTCGGGTGCTGCCGATGGCGCATCAATGGCGGAACGCTGGGACGCGGGCCGGCGCCTGCTGTTCCAGAATGGCGTGACCTATCACGCCTATGCCGACCCGCAAGGGGTCGAGCGGCCCTGGCCGTTGGACCCAATCCCCCTGCTGCTGCCGCAATCGGAATGGCAGATGATCGCAGAGGGGCTGCGTCAACGGGCGCGCCTGCTGGACCGCGTACTGGCCGATCTTTATGGCGAACAGTCGCTGGTTCGCGACGGCGTGCTGCCGCCGGCCCTGGTCCTGGGCGATCCGGGGTTCCTGCGGGCCTGCCACGGCTTGGACCTGCCCGCCGGATCGCGCCTGACATTGATCGCCACGGACATGGTGCGCGACCGTGATGGTGTCTGGCGGGTGCTGGCCAGCCGGACACAGGCCCCCACGGGCACCGGCTACACGCTGGAAAACCGCGTGGTGATGAGCCAGACCCTGGCAGAGGCCTTCCGGGGCTGCAATGTCGAACGGCTGTCACCCTTCTTCGAACAGCTGCGCCAGACCCTGATCAATCTGGCACCCCGTTGTTCGGGGCCTGATGGCTGCCCGCGTCTGGTGCTGTTGACGCCAGGCCCGTTGAACGAGGCCTATTTCGAACATGCCTTCCTGGCCCGGCATCTGGGCCTGACCCTGGTTGAAGGGGCGGATCTGACGGTGCGCGATCAGGCCGTTTATCTCAAGACCCTGGGCGGGCTGGAACGGATCGATGTGATCCTGCGGCGCGTCGATGATGATTTCTGCGACCCGCTGGAGCTGCGGCCCGACAGTATCCTTGGCGTGCCAGGCCTGCTGGAGGCGGTGCGGGCCGGCAATGTCATGGTTTGCAACAGCCTGGGCAGCGGCCTGACGGACTCGGTGGCGCTGATCCCCTGGATGGGGGCGCTGACGCGCCACCTGCTGGGGGAGGCACCGCTTCTGGCCGATGTGCCCACCTATTGGGGTGGCGATGCACGGCAGCGGGCGGAGATGGTGGCCGGGTTGGGCCGGCTGGTCTTCCGCCCCGCCTTCTCCAGCCTGGGTCACCGCACCAGCTTCGGGCCGGAACTGAATGCGGCCGGCCGCATTGAACTGGCCGCCAGCATCCGCCGCCGGCCACAGGATTGGGTGGCACAGGAACCCGTCGTCCCGTCCACTGCCCCCGTCTGGCGTGAAGGCCGGAAGGTGGCACGGCCCCTGGTGCTGCGGGCCTTCACCTGTGCCACGCCGGATGGCGACTGGACGGTGATGCCGGGCGGCCTTGCCCGCATTTCCGCCGATGAACGATTCGCGTCGGTGACGTTGCAGACCGGGGCCGGCGCCAAGGATGTCTGGATCGTCGGTGCCACCATCGGACAGCCGCAGCGCCGGCGGGGTCCGTCCGGCATGATGCCGGATGGCGGCGGCGACACCGGTCCGCGGACCGGCGATCTGCCATCCCGCGCTGCCGATCACCTGTTCTGGGTGGGTCGCTATGCCGAACGAGCTGACGCCGCCGTGCGCACCTTGCGCGCCGCCGCGCGCCGCCTGACCGATGATGCCCATCCGGGCGCGGAGGAGGAACTGGTCCCCCTGCTGCGCCTGATGGGTTTCACCGGCATGATCCCCATGGAAATCGCCGGCCTGCCGCAGACCGATGCGGCGCGCGGCATGCGCCAGGCGCTGGAGATCGTGGCCGATCCCGCCAATCCCGGTGGCCTGCGTGCCACCATGGACCGGCTGCGCCGCTCCGCCTCGGGCGTGCGTGACCGGCTGCCGGGGGAATTCAGCCGCGTGCTGACGGTGTTGAGTGAGGTCGCCTCGCAACCGCTGAAGGCCGAACCGGCGGCCATGCAGCTGCGCCTGGATGAGGTGTCGCGGCTGCTGGCCTCCCTGATCGGGCTGGAACTGGACGGCATGTCGCGCGGGCCCGCCTGGCGCTTCCTGGTGCTGGGCCGCCGGCTGGAACGCGCCATCGGCATTGTCGGTGCCTTCAATGGCTGCGGCCTGGGCTCCGGCACCGCAGGCACGGTGGCGTCGCTATCAGTGCTGCTGGAACTGGCGGCGGCGGGGGCGGCCTATCGCGATCAACATCCGGTGGGGATCCGGCGGGAACCGGTGCTGTCACTGCTGCTGGCCGATGATGAACATCCCCGCTCACTGGCCTTTCAGATCAAGACGGTGCAGCGCCAGTTGGTGAAGCTGCCGCCCATCGACGCGGAGGGGCTGGGGGTCAGCCCGACCAAGCTTGCCGACGACCTTCTGGAAACCGCCGCCGGCATGGTGGCCGATCCGCAGCCGACCCGCGACCCGACGGCTTTGTCGGACCTGACCGACCGGTTGGGCCGGCTTCTCCCCGAAATCTCCAACCTGCTCAGCCAGGCCTATTTCAGCCATGTCTTTGCCCGCACGACGTAAAGAGGATGCCGTGGACGGCGACGACAGCGCGGCGTGCGGCTCCGTGCGGTACAGATGTACGCATGTCACCCGCTACAATTACGGCGACACGGTCATCAGCGCCCATATGCTGGCGCATCTGGCGCCGCGCGCCCATCCGCGCCAGACCAACCACAATACAAGCCTGACCGTCCTGCCCTGGCCGGGTGTCATGACGGGCAGGCACGACTGGTTCGGCAATCCCGTCACCTATGCGGCCCTGCATATCCCACACCGGGAATTGAAGGTAACGGCGGAGATTGATGTCACCGTCTTCCCCCCGCCCCCCTTCAAACCCGGCGCGACGCCGGCATGGGAAGAAGTGGCTTCCCAGGCGGCAGGCCTGGCCGAAACCGTTGAATTCGTGCGCCCATCGGCCCGCGTTCCCCTGGCCGACACGGCCCTGACCCTGTTCGCCGCCGGTTTCTTCCCCGCGGGCCGGCCGGTGGGGGCCGGCGCCATGGACCTGACGCGGCGTATCCATGATGATTTCAGCTTTGATCCCACGGCCACCACCGTCAGCACCCCGATTACGGAGGTATTGGTCAAGCGGCGTGGCGTCTGTCAGGATTTCGCGCATCTGATGATCGGCGCGCTGCGCGCACTGGGGCTGCCCGCCCGCTATGTGTCGGGATATCTGCGCACCCTGCCGCCGCCGGGCAAGGAAAAGCTGAAGGGCGCGGATGCCAGCCACGCCTGGGTGCAGGTCTGGTGCGGAGAAGACGATGGCTGGATCGATCTGGACCCGACCAATGGTCGGCAATGTGACACGGATCATTTAACACTGGCCTGGGGCCGGGACTATGATGATGTCTGCCCCCTGCGCGGGGTCATCATGGGCGGCGGCGGCCATGGCGTGCTGGTGGCCGTGGATGTGGAACCGGTGGAAGACCGGTAAGGGTTCCCCAAGCTGGCAGCGATGCGCTATAGAGCGCGCTTCATGGAATTGAGCGGGTGCAGTTGAGATGCAGGTCGGCATCGACATGGGTTTGACGGCGGACGGGCGCGCCGCGACGATGGACCTGGAGGAACTGCTGGCCACCCGCCTGCTGGTGCAGGGCAATTCCGGGTCCGGCAAGTCGCACCTGCTGCGCCGTCTTCTGGAACAATCCGCCCCCTGGGTGCAGCAATGCGTGATCGATCCCGAGGGGGATTTCGTGACGCTCGCCGACAAGTTCGGCCATGTCGTGGTCGATGCCGCACAGCATACCGAACAGAGCCTGCAGAAGGTCGCCGCCCGCGTGCGCCAGCACCGGGTGTCGGTGGTGCTGTCCCTGGAAGGGGCCGATGTCGAAGGCCAGATGCGTCTGGCCGCCGCCTTCCTGGGCGGGCTGTTCGATGCCGAGCGTGACTATTGGTACCCCATGCTGGTGGTGGTGGACGAAGCACAGCTGTTTGCACCCGCAGCATCCGGTGAGGTCTCCGACGAGGCGCGCAAGGCCAGCCTGGGCGCCATGACCAACCTGATGTGCCGGGGCCGCAAGCGCGGCCTGGCCGGCATCATCGCCACCCAGCGTCTGGCCAAGCTGGCCAAGAATGTGGCGGCCGAGGCCAGCAACTTCCTGATGGGCCGCACCTTCCTGGATATCGACATGGCCCGCGCGTCGGACCTGCTGGGCATGGAGCGGCGGCAGGCGGAAATGTTCCGCGATTTGCAGCGCGGGCATTTCGTGGCCCTGGGCCCGGCGGTATCGCGCCGCCCCCTGCCCATCACGATCGGCCATGTTGAAACCTCTGGCCGTGGCGGCAGCCCGAAGCTGATGCCCCTGCCCGATCAGCCGCATGCCGACGCCCGCGACCTGATCCTGACGCCGTCCGCCGAAGAACTGACGGCCCCACCGCCGCCCGCGCGCCGCGCGCCGCCGACGCCGCAGCCCGACATCAACGCCGCCCTGCGGCTGGCAGGCCAGCGTCAGGCGGAAATGGCCGCCACCGCTGCGCTGAACCCCGAACCCTCGCTTTTTGAAGCGGCGGAGAATGACGAAAAGCTGGATGAGGTGCTGCGCCAGGTCCTGTCCGACCCTGATGCCGCCTTTCGCACCGATGCCGTGCTGTATCAGGATTTCCTGGTCCGCTGCCGCATCCACCGCTTGCGCGGCGAAACCCTGGATATGCCGGCCTTCCGTCGCCGCCTGTCGGTGATCCGGGCGGGCGTGGATGCCGCAGGGGCAGACGATCCCGACTGGACCGCCGCCGAACAGGCCGCCAAGACCCTGCCGGAGGATATGCAGGGCGTGTTTCTGCTGCTGGCCCGTGCGGCCCTGTCACGCGCACCCTGCCCGTCGGATGCCGACGTGGCCCGTGCCTGCGGTAGCCGCTCGCCAGGCCGTGCCCGCCGGCTTCTGTCCTATATGGAACAGCGCGGCGTGATCGTGCAGCGCACGCTGATCGGCG